>JAYFQW010000045.1 GCA_034926675.1 Clostridia bacterium
CCGCACGACTCCAGGCCCAATCCGCTGCAAATTCCGTCCATGAGGGCACACGTAACGCCGGATTGTCCCAAATAGAGCCCCAAAACACGTCGCGCAAGACGGTTTTTGTCTGTGGAACACCGTTTTGGAGGTCCGGGAGCCCATTTCGCCTTCAGTGCTGTACGGAATCCGTACTGGGTCTCGACGTTTCCAGTACGGATTCCGTACAGCACCCTCCATACAGATCGCTGAGGGGGACAATGCGCTACAGCAAGAGGCGTCGCTTGGGGTCCATCACCGCAACTGGCCCGCGGTTGCCTGCTGCAAGAGCGCCTGCTAAGCTAGTATCCTCCCAACGCGCCCACCGCATCAAGCACCTTTCTGCCTCCTTCCAAGGTGAATGCGCCACGCACGAGTGCGTCCTTGATCTGCGCTGGCTGCCAGTGCGGGTGGAGTTGCCTGATGAGCGCCACTGCTCCGGCTGCCTGCGGAGAGCCTGGCGACCGGCCGGAGAGCAGCTCGACCGGGGAAGGGCGCTCGAACGTCCGGCTGAATACCCCGAAATCTCCGGACCTGTCGCTCACGGGTTCGGGGCGAATCACGGCGCGGTTGTGGCCGCTGTAGTTGAACCACACGACTGACACTCCGGCCTCAATGGCCCGGTCGATGGCTCGGCGCCCCTCCGGAGTGTTGGGGAATGGCCCGAAGCTCATGGAAATGACGTCTGCCTTGTGCTCGATAGCGTAACCGATTGCCTGTGCCACGAGGGATGCATCCTTCGCTTCATCGCCCGACACACCGCACAGGATCGGGATGATCTGAGCGTCAGGTGCGACGGCCAGCGCGATTTCGCTCATCTCGGCGCCGTGTGGATGCTTGTGCGTGTTGAAACTCGCGTCGCCGAAGGCGGCCTCATCGACGATGTGGCCCTTCAGTGCGGAGTTGCGCAGTTCGAACCCCTGATCGATTATGGCGATCCTGGCGCCGAGCCCTGTAGCGTGACTGTGAGCCTCATCGATGTTCAGAGCGTCGATGAACCAGGGCATGTCGAGATCCACCCCCACCGCGCGTGCCGCATCGAGCTGCCGGTACACGAACGGGCTCCTGAACAGCATTCGGCGGGGCAGCCAGTGGCCGTCCCGGTTTGATCGTGTGAACCTGATGTACGGGCCTCCGACCGGGTCCGCAGTCTGCCACCGTGGGAGTGACGACTCCACCAGGCGCGCCTTGATCTGGCGTGGGGCAAGCCCATCGTTCAGTTGGAGAATGAGGGCAGCGACGGATGCAGCGGTCACCGGCGCCATGCTGGGCGTGCCTCGCGTGCCGAGGCAGTAGACGTTCACTCTCCGCCTACGAGCCAGCTTATCAATGACCTGACCCTGGTAGTTGCAGGCGCCCACGACAACTGCACCGGACCTCTCAAGCGATGCGAGGAGCCTAATCTCCCAGGCTGAGCTGGCCGTATCACCGTTTACAAACACAGCCGCTCCAGACGAGATAATGCGGGATATCTCCCTCCTCAGAGTGGGCCATGCGCTGCGTCGGCAGGATTCCGGCGTTGATATCACGGCTACGCGTGCACCACTGCCGCGGACTGATTCCGCGAGATCAGCAGGATTCGAAAGATCTGCGGTCAGACTGATCAAGGAAGCGCCTGGAGCTGTGTTCGATACGATCCATCTGTCGTCATCCGGAGACCCGTTCACCGACACGACTCTTACGCCGTCGCCGCGTGATCGCAGCCAGGCAATGGGAGCGCGAATCGCGTCTGAAGCCTCCACACCAGTGGGAAGAATCCGCACGCCTTCTGCATCCACGACCTCCACCGAGCAGCGGCCCTGCCTGAGGACAATGGGGCCGAAGCCAAGCCACCAGACCGTGGGGATTGCGATGATGGCTCCTGCGACGACGGCAAGCATGCGGTTGAGTGGTTTCCGTCTGCCAACGCCATCGGTTGTCGATTTCCTACCGATCAAAGAATGGGCTCTTTCCAGTGGCGGTGATCGGCACACCCAGGACCACGTCTGCATCGATCAGCCCCATCTTTCGGGCGACGGCGCCTGCTCTGTACATTATTCTGTTGTCCACGTTGTGGATTGAGGCGGTCTTCACCGCGGACCCAAGGGCTATTCCCATGTCCACGAGGCGCCAGGCGCAGAACGGCCCCGCGAACTCAGGCCCATCTTCGGCCTTCGGAAGGTCAGTGCACTTCGAGTAGCCGCAGGCGCCGCAGTTCAGCCCGCAGAATCTAGCGCCCTTGATCCCAACCAGCAGCAGTGCTCCACACCCGGCTACACCACGGCCATCTCGATCGAAATTGACCTTCCCCGATTCCTCGCCGTAGCGAGCCATTTCCTCTCCAAGCGCCCGGAGATCATCGCCGGTTACCACCTGAGTGACAACGAAATCCTTTCCCGCGGCCTTCGGGGCGGTACGCGCCGAAAGCGCCATGAGATCAGCTATCAGCTTCAGAGCATCGTCCATAGAATTGCGCCCGCCGGTTCTGTCCATTGAGTCCGGCGTGGCTTCCCCCTCTCAGTGAAGTAGTGTGCAATGCTGAACATGAGAGAGTTCTACAGCCGCAACTTCTCACCTGCACACGGAATCATGGAGGCTGAGGCAGCACTAGGCGCTGAGACAATAGGCAGATGCTGAGGCGCTGAGTCGCTGAGGCGCCGAGACGATAGGCGCGCCGACAGCCGACACTCCCCCCTTGACATTACCGATCTGGGTGGCTAGGATGTATTATACTGACCAGTCAGTACAAACCCAGATGGAGAATGGGGAGACTAGTGTGAGTCGGGTTTCTCATCTGATTGTCAAGTACCGGATCTGGATACTGGCTGCTGCTGCGCTCTTGTTGATCCCCTCTGTGAACGGGCTGCTGAACCGGGAAATCGAGTACGATCTGCTCAAGTACCTCCCGAATAGCCTCAACTCCGTGGCAGGGCTCCGGGTGATGGATCGAGAGTACCGGACCGCCGAGCGTGCGATAGTCGTGGCGAGAAACGCGCCTGATTGGGCGGTCGCGAGGCTCAAGGGCGAGATTGAGCAGGTGGACGGGGTCTCCTCGGTGTTCTGGCTTTCTGACCTTGCCGACCCTTCGATCCCCCATGATTACCTGGGCGACGAGCTTGTCTCTCAGTTCTACAGGGGAGAGATCACTCTTCTCGTAGTGGACTTCCTTGAGGACAGTGTCTCTCCGCGCACTGAGAAGGCTGTTCGGCAGATCAAGGATGCACTACACGAGAACGAAAGCCTTATCGGTCAGCTAGTCTCCGGCCTCGAGCTGAAGGATCTCGGAATAGCACAGACTCCCAAGATGATCCGTGCGGCTGTTTGCCTCATATTCCTCGTCCTTCTGGTTACTCTGCCTTCGCCCCTGCTGCCGGTGGTGTTCATGGGCGCCATAGGGCTTGCCTACACCTACAACATGGGGATCGCCCACATGCTCGGGCAGAGGGTCTCGTATGTCACAAACTCTTGCGCAGCGGCGATGCAGCTGGGGGTGACGATGGACTACTGCATCTTCCTGATGCACAGCTTCCAGTCGGAACTGCGGAACCAAGATGCTGAGCAGGCTATGGAGGCCGCGGTATCCAACACCGCTCGGGCCATCGTGTCGAGCGCACTCACAACGGCTGTGGGTTTCGCCGCCCTCGCTCTGATGAAGGTGAGCCTCGGAGCGGATCTAGGCCTCCTTCTGGCTCGAGGCGTGATGCTCTCGGTTGTGTGCTGCCTTACCGTTCTGCCAAGCCTTGTGCTGGTATTGCACAGAGTCATCGATAGGTGGAACCATCGAGTCCTCCTTCCCAAGTTCGATGGTCTGGCATCATGGGCAGTGCGCCGCCGTGTGCCTGTGTTCGCCGCTGCAGCGCTGATCATGATGGCTGGGTTCTATGGATACTCCAAGGTGAACCTGAGCTACAACCTCGACAGCACGTTTCCGCGCGACCTTCCTTCGATTCGCGCGTTGGATCAGTACAGGGATGACCTGGGGAGCATTGAAGAGGCCTACATAATAGCCAAGGACGTTCCCGGATGGAAACTCCAGCAGATGTCGGCCGACATCCGGAAGCTTGACGGCGTGAACAGCGCTGATTGCCTCGCAGACGTGGTTGATCCTGCGGTGCCGATCGAGTTCGTGCCGGAGGATGTCGCCAAGAGATACGTGGCCGGCGACTACAGTTCGATCATCGTGAACCTTGAGGGCAATGGAATCGACTCGCGGACTGCCGCTTTCATCGGGCAGGTTCGGGGGATGCTCGACGCCATGGGAGGCGAGTCGTACCTTACAGGTCAGCCCGTGATCGTGAATGACCTGAAGCAGCTCACAGACAGGGACATGGCAGTTGTGGACATTGTCTCGATGGCTGCCATATTCGTGATCGTTGCCGTGACGTTCCGCTCGGTCAGCGTCGGTCTGGTTCTCATAGGCGCCATCGAGTGTGCGATCTGGGTCAACCAGGCCATTTCCTACTTCCTGGGCGCCCCGATGTTCTTCTTCTCGAGGCTGGCCATTAGCGCTATACAGCTCGGGGCCACCGTTGACTATGCGATCCTCATCGCCAACACGTTCAGGGGAAGGCTTTCTGACCACGGCCCTCTCGATGCCATGCGGGCAACGGTTGCCGAGTGCGCTCCAGCCATCCTCAGCAGTGGAATGGCCCTGTTCGCGGCGATCATAGGGGTGTATTCGGCGACCACACTGCGGGCAGTGAAGGATCTCGCTATCCTGCTGGCAAGGGGCTCACTAGTGAGCACGGCGGTTGCCATAGTCCTCCTGCCGCCCGCGCTTCTGATGCTCCACCCCTTGCTTGTAAAAACCTCAATCAGCTGGCCCGCTGGTGCGAGCGCGGCGGTCGAGTAGTGGCGCACAGCAACTGACATGACCTTACGTTAACGACATGAGCGGGGTGAGTTGTGATGAAGAAGAGCATTCGTATGTCGATTGTGGCATGCCTCATAGGCGCGTTTGCCATGGCCAACATGGGTGAGGCTGCAGGCGCGCAGGCTCAGATGATCGATTATGAGACGGTATTCGTGGTCCTCGGGCCGGATGGGAAGGGCGCGTCTGCCACGCTGGTGGACTGGATCCGGTCTCCCAAGGGCGGCCCGGCCAGTATATTCGATCCTGGCCAGCTTGGAGATGTGAAGAACCTGAGAGGACCCGAGGTTCCGAGTGTCGGCTCATCCGGCGTGAAGTGGATGTCAGACCCTAGTCGTCTCACCGACATCAACTACTCCGGCGTCACATCGAAAACGCTGCCAGTGTCGATCAAGGTGCGCTACAGCCTGAACGGCAGGGATGTGAAGCCATCCGAAGCGCCAGGGGCGTCTGGCAAATTGGAGATCAGAATGGACCTTGCGAACAACACCATGAGGAGCCAGCAACTCTCGTACGTAGGCGCGGATGGCAAGAGAGTTGCGTTCAACAGGGACGTGTTCGTTCCTATGGTTGTGCAGATATCGACTGACGTGATGCTCCCCGAGTACAGCAGGATCGATGCGCCTGGGGCTGCGACTGTGCTGGTGGGCAAGACGCTGAAGGCCACCTGGATGCTCTTCCCGAACCCGGATGCGTCAGCGACTCTGCTCCTCGAGGGTCAGAACATGCAGCCGGGGGGATTCGACGTTTCGATCATACCGACGATGCCTCCAATCCCGATGGTGGATATCACCGGGCAGCTGCGGGAACTCGCGAACGGGGCGGACAAGCTCGACGGCGGTCTGGCTGAGGCCAAGGCTGGTGCGGCCAAGCTATCCGACGGCCAGATACAGCTGGGCGATGGGATCGCTTCTCTCAGGAGCGGTGCAGGCGACCTGGTCACGCTTGCATCAGTGCATCTCGAAATCGCGCGGACCATGAACGCTGCCCTGTCAGATCCCGCTGGATCAGGAATACGGCAGCTGGCGGAGCTTGCCGATGCCGATAGGATGATCATCTCACGTCTGGCGGAGGGTGTATCGGCACTTCCAATCGATCAACTTGACCAGGCAGTCAACGCGGCCGGGCTCCTCGTTGCCGGGCTTTCCGATGCTGACGCGGGCGCACAGAGCCTATCTCGCGCGCTCGCATCATATTCCCAGGTGGTCTCGTCGGCGAAATCCGCCAATGGCGAGGCGGCGTCGGCCCTAGAAACCCTCGCTAGGTCCAACCCAGGGATAGCCAAGACACCTGAGTACGCTGCCCTTGCCGCTGCAGTTAGGAGGGAGGAGTCCATCATCACGACAGCGCAGTCAGGCGGGACAGTTGGCCTGACCAAGGTCTCCGGCATATCCACACTCGCCGACAGCGCGAAGGCGCTTGCCTCCTCGACGGGGAGGCTCAAGTTCGGGGTATCGCTTGCAGTGGGGCAGCTATCTAGGGCGGATGAGGTGAAAGCCCAGTTCATGCAGGCACGAGATGCTCTCAATGCCGTTTCACACGGCGGCGAAGTGGAAGGTAGGCGCCTACCTGGCATGGATGTGCTGTGCGATGGCATCCGTAGGGTCGACTCGGGCATGGGTGAGCTCGTGCGCGGCATCGGCCTGCTCGCCGACGGCGGGACGCTGGATGGGCACTCCGTGCCTGGAATCGGCGTCGCTGTGGATGCACTGTCTCAGCTGTCAGCCGGCATCGACAAGCTCTCGGCCGGGTCTGCAGATCTGAAGGCCGGAAGTGCGAAGTTATCGTCGGGGCTTGCACAGATGAGGGACGAGGGGACTTCGCGCATGAAGACAGAAGTGAACAAGGGTCTGGCTGAGGCGCTCCGAGGGCAGGCGGAGATCGCCGCCATGGAGAACCGGCTGGCTGAGTATGACACGTTCGCAGGAAAACCTGAAGGGGCGCGGGGAGAGGTCAGGTTCCTGATCAAGATCAAGGCGCCTTCGCAGGAGCAGTGAGGAAAGGGAGTCTGCCTGATGAGCAAGAAGAGCCTCATCCGCCGCGAGGCGGCGCGGATTTTCGCGCGGAAGGGCTACGATGCAACGTCTGTTGACGAAATCGCAGTTGAGGTCGGTGTGGCGAAGGGCACGATTTACTACCATTTCGACAGCAAGAGAGCCCTGTTCGCGTCGGTGATATCAGACGGCCTCGACGGCCTGCTCGGTGAGGCGGAGGAGTCCATAGCGAGTACTTCGGATCCCGTTGAACAGCTAGGACGCGTGATCGATGCTATCGTGGACTACGAGCGCCGCTTTGAGGATGTAGTCTACCTACTGTTCAAGGAGGCGCTCATTCCAGGATGCGAATGGATCGAGGAGATAAGGTCCAGATGGGTCCGGTTCGTCGAACTGATATCCGGCATCGTGGCGAAGGGAAGGGCTGCCGGGCGCATTCGGGATATCGACGGCGAAGCGATAGCCCACTACATCGTCGGCACACTCGCTGCCGCCGCCATCGGCAGAGCGGCGAGGGGCGAGGGCACAAGGACGGACCGGGGTCTGGCGGGGCTGAGGAGCATCGTCATGGTCGGCGTTGCGCAGGCATAAGCGAGGCATAAGCGAGGCATAAGCGAACACAGACTGCAAGGACGGTGAAGATGACAAGCGCGCCGCGGCGAGGCCGCGGGCCGCGATGTGCAGGCCAGGGGTTGCAGAGCGCGGGGCGTAGGATCAGCTCCTGCGCTCCCGGCTCCCTGGCTTCACTGCTGGGGCTGAGCCTTCTACGCACAGCGGGCACATGCTCGGATCCCACGACTGGATATCCAGTGCGAGGAGCGAGTGCTGCTTCACTCCGAAATCCACACTGCCGTTGCTTCGGTCCACGAGGGTTGCTACGCCTGCGATGATGCCGCCGCTGCGACGCACCAGTTCAATGAGTTCTGCCACTGATCCGCCTGTGGTGACCACGTCCTCCACAACGAGCACTCGCTGGCCTTCTTCAACTGCGAACCCGCGGCGGAGCGCCATCGCGCCCTCGACCCGCTCGGAGAATAAGGCCGTCACACCGAGCTGCCGCGCTACTTCATAGGCGATGATCATTCCGCCCATAGCGGGGCCTATCACCAGATCTATGGCGTCGTCGCGAAACGCGGAAGCGATGCCCCGCGCCAGTTCCTCCGTGTAGTGTGGGTGCTTGAGGACCTGTGCGCACTGCATGTATCTATCGCTGTGCTTCCCTGACGTCAGGATGAAGTGCCCATGCAACAGAGCTCCGGACTCGGTGAATATGTCGAGGACCCGGTTATTGCTTGTCAACGCAGCATGCCTCCATCTCCTCAATGATTCGCTCTGCGGCTTCTACCGGATTGGCGGCGGCGGTGATCGGCCGTCCTACTACGATATAGTCGGCCCCGAGGCACACCGCTTCTGCAGGAGAGGCTGTTCTCCTTTGATCGTTGAGCACGGCCCAAGCAGGGCGTATGCCCGGGGTCACGATCCTGAAATCATGTCCGCACGCTGCCCGGATTGCTTCCGTCTCCTGGGGAGAGCACACAACCCCGCCTATGCCTGCTGCCTTAGCCCTCCGGGCCCACGCAACTGCCGCTTCCTCTACGGTCAGGTCGGGAATGAGCAGATCCGACTTCAGTTGGCTCTGGCCGATGCTTGTGAGAACACTAATGGCGAGAGTGAGCGGCGCTTGCACGCCCGATTTCGCCGCTTCATCCTGCACTGCCTCTGATAGAGCTTTCATCATGTCGGCGCCGCCAGCCGCGTGGATATCGAACATGGCGCATCCGAGCCTCGTCATGACTCGTCCAGCGTGGGCCAGTGTGTTCGGAATATCGTGGAACTTCAGGTCAACGAAAACGCGTCCGCCCATGTCGTGTATGCGCCTCACGATGCAGGGACCGCACGCGTTGAAGAGCTGCATTCCCACCTTGAACAGGCCTACACTGCCGGCAAGCTTGCCCATAAGTGATACTGCTTCCACTTCCGTGTCCACATCCAGCGCGAGTATGAGTCGTTCTCTGGCGAGCATATGGGCATCCTCCTCTGGATTTGACGGCTGGCGCCCGCACTTCAGCGGATGAGCGCCGCCCCGGTTATCCGGTCCAGCCTGGTCAACTCGTGCCGCTCCATGTAGCCTCTGATGCCGCTCAGGACTTGGGCTGTACAGCCAGGGTTCACGAAGGCAGCCGTCCCGATGGAGACGGCGGACGCGCCCACCATCAGGAACTCCAGCGCATCTCGGGAGCTGATGATGCCGCCGCCGCCAAGAATGGGGAGGCGGACCTCCCTGTGGACTTCGTAGATCATCCGGAGTGCGACTGGCTTGATTGCAGGCCCAGACAATCCTCCAAACACGTTCCCAAGCACAGGCCGCCTGGCGTCGATGTTCACCGCCATCCCCACGAGGGTGTTGATCATGGACAGCGCATCTGCCCCCGCTGCTTCTGCCGCCCTCGCGATTGCGACGATATCCCCGACGTTGGGAGAGAGCTTGGGCATGACCGGCAGGGATGTAGCACCCTTGACAGCCATCACTACCTCGTGCACCAGACCTGGGTCTGATCCGAAATGCATTCCGCCCTCGCGCACATTCGGGCATGAGATGTTGAGCTCAATGCCTGCCACTCCATCCGCGGCGTCGATCATCGCCGCCATCTCCGCGAACTCCTCTACACTCGTGCCTGCGATGTTGGCTATAACAGTCGCGCCGCCGGCGCGCAGCCTCGGCAGGTGCTCAGAGAGAAAAGCCTCGATGCCCGGATTCTCTAGCCCGATGGCGTTGAGCATGCCGCACGGGGTTTCGACGATTCGGGGCGGCGGGTTTCCAAGCCGTGGGCGCCTGGTCGTCCCCTTCACACAGATCGCCCCGACGCTGGCCATGTCGACGAAGTCCGCGTAGTCGGAACCGTATCCGAAGGCGCCGGAGGCCATAACGACCGGGTTGACGAGATGGATTCCTCCAAGGTTCACAGAGAGGTCGATTTCGCTCATGGCCGGGCCTCCTCTCCTCCAGCGGCGTCGAATTCCACTGCGTCCAGAGGGAATACAGGTCCATCGCGGCAGATCTTAGCGTAGCCAATCTCGCCATGCGCAGAAGGCTTGAGCTTGCGCGCGCAGCCCAAGCAGGCGCCTACCCCGCAGGCCATGTGGGCCTCTAGCGATGCCTCGCCCGGCGTTCCTCTGGCCTGGGCGTAGGCGGCTACCGTCGCCATCATCTGCTCCGGTCCGCAGGTATAGATGAAGCTAGGGGGCGACGCGGCGGCTGACCTTTCTAGGCGCCCAGGCGACTTGCGCCTGGGGGATGCGCTCCACATGCGGGATTCCAGTAGGTCCACGACTGTGCCTCGGAACCCTGCACTCCCATCCAGGGTGGCTGCGTGGTATGGCGCGCCTGTATCAGATAGCCTGCCGCGGGCCGCCAGATCCTCCTGACTTGAGGCTCCGTAGAGGACAACGGGACTGGCGCCTGCTTTCACAAGGGATCGGGCCAGGTAGACGAGGGGAGCAATGCCCACCCCACCCCCGACAAGCACTGAGGCGCCCAAAGCAGGGCATGGATGCTCGCAGCCGGGCAGTGTGAACCCGCGTCCGAGCGGCCCCATCATGTCCATCTCGTCACCAGGACGCAGGCATGCCATCATGCCAGTGCCGAGGCCACGCACTCGATAGAGCAGCCACACCTTCCCGGACAGCGGATCCGCATCGTATATGCTGAATGGGCGTCGCAGGAGAGGGGCGGATGTGGGAGCGACGTGTGCATGCACGAACTGCCCCGGTTTGCCCTCCGACGCGATTACCGGTGCGAGCAGCTCAATTTCATATGTGTCCCGAGCAACACAGGTGTTGGAGATCACTACGGCTCTCTCATCTAGCGGCATACGCGCCCCTCCATGCTTGAATGTGGACCTACCTCAAACCCTGCGCTACCACTCCATCTCGGCATACTACCGTGCCCGCCACGATGGCAGCCCATGGCCAGCCTCGGAGCTCCATTCCCTTGAACGGGCTGTTCTTGCCCTTGGAGTAGAATTTGGCAGGATCCACTGTGCGCACAGTGTTCGGGTCAAGTATGGTGATATTCGCCCTGACTCCGGGTGTCAGGGTTCCGCGGCTCGCGCTGAGCCCGATGACGCGCGCCGGTCCTGCCGTGAATAGCTCCACCATTCTGCCGATGCTCAGCAATCCCGTGTTTACCAGCTTATCCATTACTACTGCGACTGCTGTTTCAAGCCCGGATATGCCGAAGGATGCCGCGGCGTACTCGCAATCCTTGCTTTCAAGGTTGTGCGGTGCGTGATCGGTGGCTATGCAGTCGACGAGCCCATCAGCCACGGCGCGCCGCAGCGCCTCCACGTGTTCCTCAGAGCGGAGCGGGGGGTTCACCTTGGTGTCGGCGTCGTACGATTCGACCGCTTCGTCGGTGAGGACGAGGTGGTGCGGAGTGGCCTCGCACGTCACTTTCAGACCCTGCAACTTCGCCTTCCTGATGATGTCCAGCGCGCCTGCGGTGGATGCGTGACATACGTGGACTCGCCCCGAAGTGAGCTGAGCCATGATCACGTCTCTGGCCACCATCGCTTCCTCGGCCGCAGCGGGTATCCCGCGGAGTCCGAACACGGTTGACCTGTAGCCTTCGTGCATCTGGCCATCGCGGGAGAGGTTCAGGTCCTCACAATGGGAGAGGATCGGGAGGCCGAACATGCGCGCATATTCCAGGGCGTGCCGCATCACGTCGGACCGGGTCACTGGCGAACCATCGTCGGAGAATGCCACGCAGCCTGCCTCGGCAAGCTCGCCCATCTCCGATAGCTCCTCACCCGCCTGTTTCTTGGTGACGCTTCCTATGGGCAGCACGTCCACCACACCGGCCTGCCTGGCCTTCTCGCGAACGAAAATGGCCACGGCCGCATTATCAACCACGGGGCTCGTGTTGGGCATGGCGCATATGGTCGTGAACCCGCCGGCCGCCGCCGCTCGTGAGCCCGATGCGATGTCTTCCTTGTACTCGAAACCAGGCTCTCGCAGGTGGGTGTGGATGTCGATGAACCCGGGACACACGATCTTTCCCGTGGCATCCAGCAGTTCAGCGCCATCCTCCGGGAGCGAACGTCCAATCTCAGCCACCGCGCTGTCCACCACTAGGAGATCCATTGTCTCGTCGATGCCATTCGCTGGATCGACTATCCGTCCGCCCTTAACCAGCAATCTCACTTCTGCTGCCTCCCATCATTAGGAAGAGAACTGCCATGCGGACAGCCACTCCGTTCGTCACCTGCTCGTTTACTAGTGTGCGCGGGCCATCAGCTATCTCGCTGGATATCTCCACTCCTCTGTTCATGGGGCCGGGGTGAAGGATTATCCCGTCATCGGCCAGGAGGCGCAGGTGCTCAGGGCGGATCATGAACAGGTTGGAGTACTCATCGAGTGAGGGGAACAGGCCGGCCTGCTGCCGTTCCTTCTGCAGACGCAGCACGTTGACCACGTCCGCGCCCGCGAGCGCGGGTTCGAGGCGGCAGAAGCTCTTAACTCCGAGCTTCTCGATTTCCGGCGGCATTAGGGTGGAAGGACCCACCACGCGAACCTCGCATCCGAACTTGGTCAGGCCATAGATGTTGGAACGCGCAACTCGGCTGTGGAGGATATCCCCGACGATTGTGACGGTGAGCCCTTCCAGGGTTCCCTTGTGCTCACGGATGCTGAACATGTCAAGAAGAGCCTGAGTCGGGTGCTCGTTCGTGCCGTCGCCGGCGTTGATCACCCTCATGGAGGTATTTCTGGCCACATAGTGGGGGGCGCCGCTCATACCGTGACGCATTACCAGTATGTCTGGGCCCATGACCTCGATAGTCTTTATGGTGTCCCTGAGGGTCTCGCCCTTCTGCACAGAGCTGGTCGACACTGCTAGGTTCGAAGTATCGGCGCTGAGATACTTTCCGGCGAGCTCGAAAGAGGTGCGTGTGCGTGTGCTATTCTCATAGAAGACTGTTATGACGCCCTTCCCGCGTAGGACGGGCACTTTCTTGATGTTGCGCTTGAGGATGTCTTTCATTGGGATGGCCGTATCGAGTATCTGTTCGATTTCGTCGCGGCCGAGGTCTCTGATGCCCAGAAGGTCCTTTCTCTGATCGAATCCCAAGGGTAACGCCTCCTCCCTTGTCAGCCTCGCAGGACCGACTTAAAGGGTCTGTGTGTTAGTTCTCTGGGATGAGTTCCTGTATAACCACTTTGTCATCGCCGTCGATTTCCGTAACCGACACCGACACTACCTCTTCTAGTGAGGTTGGGACGTTCTTGCCCACGAAATCCGGCTTGATGGGAAGCTCGCGATGACCCCGGTCGATGAGCACGGCTAGCTGGATGCGCTTGGGCCTGCCCAGGTCGATTAGGGCATCGAGCCCAGCCCGGACCGTTCTACCCGTGTATATCACGTCGTCCACGAGGACAATGGTCTTGCCGTTGATATCGAACGGCACCTCGGTTCGGTGAACCATGGGCTGGTTTGCCAGGGTGGTCAGGTCGTCTCTGTAGAGAGTGATGTCGAGTATGCCTACGGGAACGCGCTGGCCCTCGATGTACTCGATCTCGTCGGCAAGGCGTGTCGCCAAGGGTCCGCCCCGCCGCCTGATGCCCACCAGCGCCACACCATGCACTCCCTTGCTTGCCTCAATTATCTCGTGGGCAATTCGAGTGAGCGCGCGTTTCATGGCCATACTGTCCATGATCTGGTTCTTGTCGCGGAGTTGCACTGATCATCCTCCTCCCGCGCAGGCGCAAAAAGGCCTGCACTGACTGTGAGGCCAGGCAGGCTCGTAGTTCCACGTTGCCCTTGCCAGCCTCACAGGACTAGCTTAAAGGTCTGGCCGTATTGTACGCGAAGATCGCGTCGGAGTCAATACGTACGCACACAGCACGCATTTGCGAGAGCATTTGTTGCGAGAGCGTTTGTTGCGCGAGCGTTCTACGGGAGCATTTCCTCGCAGGGCCGCAGCAAGTGAAGGTGGAAGCGGTGTTGTGTCGAATGCTGTTGATCAACGTGTTGGGGGGGATGGCCCATGTATGTTACAGTAGGCGAGCTTCTCGATGCTGGGCATTTGCCCGGCGCATGCCTGTATGCAGGAGCTACAGGCGTGGAAAGACAGGTGAAATCTGTTCTTGCTGGAAAGATCGCATCTGACCTTGCCGTTCGCGATAGTCTTATCGTGCTTCCGGCGAATGAGATCAATGAGGGTAGCGTTTTCGCGGCGGCGGATGCTCAGGCGGCGGGGATTCTGGTGCACACTGACCCCGAGGCGCTTGCCCTGAAAGGCAAGCGTGTTCTGGAGATGGCCGACTCTCAGTCGCTTCCTGTCATACTGCTTCCAGAGGCTATAACTGACTGCAATGTCGTGGCTGCTTTGATGGCCGAGAACAACAGGCGCTTGTTGGCCCTGGTGGACTGCATAGTGCGCCTGCACGGGCAGTTTGTGGAGCAGGCCTCAATTACTGGCGCGGACTTCGCTGTTGTGGCAGGCATCCTGGCTGATCAGATACGAAGAGCAGTGGCGGTTGTGGGCAGAAGCGAGGAAGTGCTGGGCCTGGCAGCTCACGATCCATCGGTGGCTCAGGAGTTCTCCCAGATCATGTCGATGTTCCAGTCTGCTTCGCGCGTACGCGATGAGAGGCTGAGCATTGAGGTCAACGGCCATCCTGGTCAGACCCTGGAGACTTCTATCCTCAGCGTCCCGATGGATGGCAGGGGCCGGGAGACTGTCCTGTTTCTGCCCGTAAGGGCCAGCGGCCAGGTGTATGGCGGCATAGTTGTGTGGCCTGGAGATGCCAGGGTATCGGCTGCCGATGCTGTCGCTCTGAACATCGCTGTCGCAGTGGGATCATTGGAGATACTGCGGGACCGAGCGGCGATGGAGATCGACAGGAGTGAGAAACACCATTTCATCGACGACCTGTTGGCGGGGATCTTTGATACGAAGGCCGCACTTGTTAGGCGAGCATCATCTCTCGGATGGAATCTCGATGGGGATTTCTCGGTGATCACTATCGAGGTGAGCCCGCTGGGCCAGAGATCCTCGCTGATGGATGACGAGGCGACCTCCAAGGCTTGGAGAACGGAGCATCAGGATAAGGCGGTTGCTGTAGTTCGACAGGTTGCTCGAGAGGTCGGCGCCGACGTGGTGGCCGTGGCGAGGCGCGACGATGTGGTCGTCCTCATGAGGCAGCCTTCTTCCACAAGTTCCAAGGCCGTGAAGGAGAGGACGCTTCGGCTTGCCCATGGAATCACATCAGCCCTCAACTCCAAGGGTGGAGACGCTCAGGCAGTCGTCGGCGTAGGCCAATTCTACCCGGATCTCGCACGGCTCGGTGTGAGTTACCAGGAGGCCAAGAAGGCCATTGCGCTTGTGGGATCGATACTCCCAGGCACTTCCGTGGCTCACTTCGACGACCTGGGGGTCTACCGGGTGATCAGCAAGTGCGGCGACCGATCTGAGCTGGACAAGTTCGTGCGTGAGAAGCTTGGAACCCTCATCGACTACGACCGAAAGCACGGCTCGCAACTGATTGAGACTCTGCGGATGTACTTCGACAACGGCTCTTCTCCCGGGCAGACGGCGAAGAGACTGTATGTTCACGTGAACACGGTTAAGCATCGCATCATGAGGATCTCCGAGATCACTGGAATGGACTTCGGATCAACCGATGATCAGCTCGTTGCGTACGTGGCTCTGAAGATCCTCGATTACTTGCGGGCATAGTGCACACGTGACCTCCACACGCGGGCATCGGGGAAGAAGGCCGTCTTGAACCGCGCGGAGGCCAGTGTCTGGCTATCCCCGGGAGGCCTTGGCGGCCAGGAACTTATCTGTTTCCTTGGGGAAGACTGCATAGGCGATTGCATCCTCTTCGGCGCCTTTGTACTTCGCTACTGCCTCGCGCGCCGCGGGCATCCCTGGCTCAAGCCCGTCCCCCGGCCGACCGGTCTTGGGAACCTGGTCGCCGATGGCTTTCCTTCTGAGTGCAGGATCGATGATCGCAGCTGGTCTGCCGTAATCTCCCGCGATGTAGCTCTTGACCTCGTTAGGTATCTGCTTGTAGCGCTCGCCCGATATTACGTTGAGAGTAGCCTGGGTTCCGACGATCTGACTCATGGGTGTGACCAGAGGGGGGTAGCCCATGTCCTTTCGTACGTTCGGGACTTCGGCGAGGATTTCGTCAATTCTGCTTTCGCATTTCATCTGTTTGAGCTGGGCGCGAAGGTTTGAGATCATGCCTCCTGGCACCTGGTAGGTGAGGACTTCTGCATCCACGCGAAGCGGTGCGATTAGGTTGCTATACTCAGGTGTGGACTCGATTATGCCGCGGAGGATGGCTGCTGCGGGCCGTATCATCCTGACGTTCAAGTTGGTGTCGTACTTGGAGCCTGCCAGAGCCACAATGAGTGACTCCGAGGGAGGCTGCGAAGAGCCGAGGGCCACGGTGGACGTGGCGCAATCCACTACGGTGGCGCCTGCCTCAATGCTCTTCATGTATGCCATCGAAGCCATGCCCGACGTGTAGTGGGAGTGGATCTGCACCGGGAGGCCAACCTCTGCCACGAGCCTGCTCACGACCTCCTCGGCGGCATAAGGCGTGAGGATTCCAGCCATGTCCTTGACGCAGATCGAGTCGGCGCCCATATCTTTGAGCTGCTTGGAGTAGTGCACGTACCCGTCGATGGTGTGAACCGGGCTCACTGTATAGGAGATGGCGCCCTGGAAGTGGGCGCCAGCCTTCTTTACGGCTTCTGCTGAGCGCTCGATGTTCCTAGGGTCGTTCAGTGCGTCGAAGATCCTGACGATGTCGATCCCGAGCTCAACCATCTTGTACACGAATGCGTCGACCACATCATCGGCGTACGGGCGATACCCAACCAGATTCTGCCCACGCAGGAGCATCTGGAGCGGAGTGTTGACGATCGCACTCCGGAGGAGGCGCAGCCTCTCCCAGGGATCCTCGTCGAGGTAGCGAAGGCAGGTATCGAAAGTGGCCCCGCCCCAGACCTCCATGGAGTAGAACCCCACTCGGTCGAGGTAGGCCGCCAATTCGAGCATGTGCTCGGTCCGCATCCTGGTCGCGAACAGCGATTGGTGAGCATCGCGGAAGGTCGTATCGGTGATCCCGACCCTCGCGCCATCCTTCGTTGTGGGAACTCTTACTGAAGTACTCATAGAGACCCTCCTCTAGCAAGTTGGCAAAACGCATATTGCTGCATGTATGCACAGTATACCATTCCTTGTGGTTCGTCACCACCGAGACCCTCCCTTGCTCCGCAGTTGGGATTCTTAGGCGATCGGCCCTGGCGGGGTCCAGATATCCTTCCCGAACCGCCAGTGCGGCATGCCCTTCTCCTTCCCTCAATTCAGCGTCGAACTCATTCAGACCGGTGCGATTCCGCCTTGCGAAGGGCGGCCTTGCCGAAAGCTACGGATACGACTGCGGCCGGTGCAGGATAGGGCAGGGAGGCTGGAGAAACCCATATGGATTCTGGAGGTGATCTTGCTATGAAAGATGTGGCTTTGCTGAACGGTGAGATAGTTGGCATGGTGGATGCACGCGTTAGCATACTTGACCGCGCGAATCTGTTCGGCGATGGCCTGTATGAGGTTGTAAGGTGCTATTCCGGGCGCCTATACAAGCTCGACACCCACATTAGGCGGCTTCTGGCCGCAGCGCGGAAGCTTGGAATTCGCCATGATCACACGCACGAGCAGCTGACATCGTGGGCCAACCGGCTCGCTGACGACTCTGGGGTGGCAGAGGGCGAGATGTACATGCAGCTATCCAGGGGACCGGCGGTGCGGACTCACTACTTCCCAGATCCCGCTTCTGCGCAGCCGACGATCTTCATGACCCTGCGCCCGGTTCGCCCCATTCCACCGGAGGCACGGACCGACGGAACGGCGGTGATCACGTGTCCGGACATGCGCCATGGGTGGTGCCATCTGAAGACACTGAACCTCCTCGCAAACTGCCTTGCGAAGGAGAAGGCGCACAGGCACGGGGCGTGGGAGGGATTGATGCTTCGGGGATTGGGGGCCGCCGTGCAAGGATGCGGGCCGGGCGGGGTTGCACGCGCGCCGCTGGATGTGGAGGATTTCTGCGCGGGAGAGGGCGAACTCGCGGCGGCATCGCCGGGAGATGATTGCCCTGGATGGGTGAGTGAGGGGGCTAGCGCAAACCTGTTCATAGTGGGAGAAGGAGCTGTCGCTACACCACCAGTTGTGAACATACTGCCGGGAGTGACCCGAGGGATAGCGCTTGAGCTGGCCGCCACTGCCGGTTTCGAGGCGTGCGAGAAGCCCGTTTCCGCCAGGGCGCTTCTCATGGCCCAAGAGGTGTTCCTCACCAGCACGGTGGGGGAGATCATGCCAGTGGTCAGAGTAGACGGGCATTCAGTAGGCGAAGGAGCGCCGGGGCCGATAACCCGCCGGCTTGAGCAGATGTACGAAGAGCGGTACCGCGCGGAGCTTGGACTGTAAAGGGAATCGGCCGGCTGCGCATGTCTGCGCTGCCGGCCGACCTAATCTCATCTGATCCGGCTCGATTCACCCTGACTTTCTGACTGCCCCCTGACAGCTCTGGGCTGCCCGGGGCTGCTCCCTGTGCGCTGATCCACAGATCTATCCTTTCACTCCGCCGAGGGTCAGCCCTGATATCAGCCACCTAGATGAGTACAAGAACAGCAGCATAGCAGGTATGGCGACCAGCACTGACGCTGCTGCGAACAGGCCCCACTGAGTGGAGAACTGATCGAGGAGTTTCTGGAAACCCACAGGCCAGGTGAACATTGTGGCTTTCTGCAACATGACTCTGGCCATCATGAACTCACTCCACGCTGTCATGAAGCTGAACAGGCCGGCGATGGCCAGCGCCGGCGTGGAAAGCGGCAGGATGATGCGGTAGAAGGCCGCGATCGGGCCTGCGCCGTCCACCATAGCCGCCTCCTCAAGCTCCCGTGGAACAGTGTCGTAATACCCCTTGAGCAGCCATATGGAGAAGGGCACAGCCCCCACTGAGTATGCCAGTATCATGCCGGTATACGTGTTAAATAGGCGAAGCTTCACCACCATCACGTATATGGGCAGCAGCAGCATGCTGGGGGGAAGCATCTGAGTGGTGAGGAGAAACACCAGCCCCTGCCGTCTCCCGGGGAACTTCCACCTCGAGAAGGCGTAGGCTGCAGTCGCAGCCAGCAGCACGCCGATGATCACAGTGGCGATCGCCACGACGAGGCTGTTCCATAGCCAGATGGTGAAGTCCTTCTCGAATATGAGGGTGCGATAGTTGTTGAACGTAGCCCCCTCGGGTATCAGCGCAAGGTCCGTGGAGAGCAGGGCCGATCCTGGGCGGAGGGATATGCTGACCACGCGCAAGAAGGGGTAGACTGCCACGGCGCAAGCGAGAATCAGAGTAACATGTATCAGTAGCCTCTTTGCTGGACTATCCCCCCTTGCGCTCGTGAAGAAACCCCGATGCCTTCCGGTTCCCACCTGCATCACTCCCACGCTCCCTTGAATCCCCCGGTCACCCTCAGGTATATCGCGGCGAATACCAGCAGGATGATGAAGATCACCGCAGCGTATGCAGCTCCGAATCCGTAACGATAGAACTCAAAGACTGCCTTGTATAGCGATGTCACCAGGATATCAGTCCCTTCCATTGGGCCGCCCTTGGTTATCAGGTATATGACATTGAAGTTGTTGAACGTCCACACTATCCCCAGTATCACCGCAGGCGTTAGGACTGGTTGCAGCAGCGGCATGGTAACCGATCTGAACTGCTGCCAGCCGGATGCTCCGTCGATCTGAGCGGCATCATAGTACTCCGACGAAATGCTCTGGAGTCCGCCGAGTATGATCACCATCATGAACGGAATTCCAAGCCATATGTTCACGAGTATGACGGCGATGAACGCCCACCTTGGGTCGGAAAGCCACCTGATCGGTGCAAGGCCAAGCCGCTGCAGCATTATGTTCGCAAATCCGTATTGATAATGGAACTCGCCTTTCCACGCGAGAGCGGCGATGACCTGCGGGATGGCCCACGGAACGACCAGCAGGGTTCGGTAAACGGCCTTGCCGCGCATGGGACGGTTCAGTAGGATCGCTAGGAATAGGCCGCCCAGCACGTGGAAGAACACGTTCACTGTCGTCCAGCAGACAGTCCTCCACAGTAACTGGAAGAAGGTGACGTTTTGGAGCACCGGATGCCTGAATACATCCAGAAAGTTCTGCAGACCATACGAAAGACCGACCGAGAATTCCTTGAACCTGTACATGCTCATGTTGCTGAATGCAAGGTACATATTGAACCCGAACGGATAGATGATCAGCGCCATTACGGCAACGAATGCCGGAATGATCAGCATAGCCGGCAACGCGTACTTGTACTTGAGCAGCCGGTGGAGTACGATGTACGCAAGTCCTTCCAGAATCACGACTCCAGTCACCGCAATTGCGAGAAACCGTCCGCTTTCCGCAAGCCCGTGGGACACGATGTCCCAGGTCAGTGGGATCACGTCAATCACCCCCCCTGACACTCTCGATCCGAACGGCCCGGGCTGCGCATGAGAAACAGCCAGCCCGGACCGATTCGACGCCATGAGGTTTCATGATCTGCGCTGTCCTTAGCCGGCCTGGCTTACTTGGCCATCTCCCGAATGAGTTTCTCGCATGCGTTCTGCATGGCAGTTGCGGCGTCCTTGGCAGACATCTTGTCCGCCATGACTGCCTCCTGGTTAGGCCGCATGGCGTCCCAGGCCGCTCTCATCTCGGAGACTGTAGGCATCGGCTTTCCGACCACCATCTGGTCTGCGGATCCTTTGAGAATCGGATCAGCGGAGACCAGTGGGCTGTTGAGGGCAGAAGCCAGCGCAGGCAGGCGCTTGTACTTCTTGGTGAACATGAGCTGCACCTCAGACGATGTGCAGTACTTCACGAACTCCTTCGCGATCTCCAGCTTCTCACCTGACAGGTACTCGGGCAGCATGAAGTATATGCCTGAAGTCATCGGCGAAGGCCAGCGGCCAGTCTTGGCGACCATCGGGATGCGGGCCACGGCGAAGTCTACCTTCTTCTTGACTTCGTCAGTCTGGTAGCCTGCGAGCGCCCAGTCCCCATTGATCAGCATGGCGGCCTTGCCCTCCTTGAACAGGGCATCGGCGCCATCATAGTCGCACTCAAGTGGGACTATCTTGTGAACGTACTTCAGATCGTGCACGAACTGCAGGGCATCGACCATCGCCTGTGTGCCCAGAGTTGGCTTCGTGCCGTCGAGTGGCCATCCCCCGAACCCGCCGAGCCAGGGCGCGAAGAAGAACGGCTCGTTCAGGTTGTAGACCAGGCCGTACTGATCGGGCTTGCCGTCCTTGTTGAGGTCGCGAGTGAGTTCCTTGCCAATCTTGATGAGTTCGTCAGTGTTCTGGGGAGGGGTCTTGATTAGCTTCTTGTTGTACATCAGCATCAGGTGGTTCCCAACGCTGATCGGGACACCCCAAGTCTTGCCATCAAGCTCCACCGCCTCAAGGCCCGGCCTGGCGAAACCACCAAGGTAGTCCTTCCCGAAAAGGTCGTCGACGGGCTTGATGATCTTCATAGCGACGAACGGACCCGCATGGTCGGACACAGTCCATAGAAGGTCAGGGCCTGTTCCGGCGAACGCCGCCGATTGGAAGTTCTGTCGGAGATCCTCGACGCCGTAGTTGATCACTTCGAAAGTGAGCCCAGGACGCGACTTGGCGAAATCGCTCGCGAGTTTCACGATTTCCTGCAGAACGCCTTGTGCCTCGCTCTCCTTGGTCCAGATAGTGAAGGTGATCTTCTTCTCAGCCGCATAGCCCACAGGTACGATCAGCACAAGCAACAGGAGAACCAGCAATGAAGAAGCAATCGCTCTTTTCATCAGGGTAACCTCCTTTTGATTCGGCCGTCAATTCGGCCAGCGCAATACCGCACACTTGAGCGTCTCACAGGGTCTTTCGATCCATCAGAACCTGGGCATCACCTCCATCAAGATCACGTTTGGCCTCTCACGCCTCTCACGGTTGCCGGCTGGCCCCACATGATTCCCGAATCACTAGTTCCACGGGAAGAACAGTCTCCTTGGGCGCAACGCCAGAATTGGCCACGAGACGCAGCAACTCGCACACTGCGCTCCTGCCCATTGTCTCTCCTTGCTGCTTTATGGTGGATAGCGAAGGACGAACATAGGACGCTGCCTCAATATCATCGAAGCCCACGACGGCCACATCGTCTGGGATTCTCCTGCCCGTATCGCGAACTGCCTTCATGGCGCCAAACGCCATGATGTCGCTGATCGCGAAGATGGCAGTGACATCCGGGTGAGCTGCGAGCAACTCTCTGACAGCGAATCGCGCGCCGTCCTGAGTGTAGTCGCCATGGCAGATCAAGCCGGAATCGTAGTCAATGCCGTGGTTGCGCAGCGCTTCCCGATATCCGATGCGCCTGGCGACCGATATCGAAGGCAGCGAGCCGCGCTCCTCCGGCAAGTTGTACCCGTCGATGAAGGCAATCCGGTCATGCCCGAGGGATATCAGGTGGTCAGTGGCAATTTGGGCCCCACTTATGTTGTCGGAAGTAACATAGGTCGCCCTGGGCCCCTCAAATGGGATGTCTATCATGACAGCGGGGATTCCGCTCGCGCTCACATCGTCGAGAACTCTCGGAGTGGGAAGGGCCCCCATGACTAGGAGCCCTTCCACATTGGACTCGCAGCATCGCTTGAGCGTATCGCGCCATCGTCGGTCGTGGGACTCCCTGGCGCTCAGCACGAGTTCGTATCCGGCCTTGTCGACTTCAGCAGTTATCCCGCACGTGACCTCATAGAAGAAAGGGTGACGCAGTCCTTCAACTGCGAAGAGAAGCAATTGCAGAGAGTAGCTGCGTTTCTTCACAAGACGTCTGGCTAGCGCACTAGGGTGGTAGTTGAGGCCTTCCATGATCAGGCGGACTCGACGTTCGGTATCCTCGCCGATGTCGCTGTATCCGTTCAGCACATGGGAGACTGTACTGACAGACACGCCTGCAACCCTGGCGATGTCTCTTATTGTCGGTCGCTGGACAGAGATGGCGAACTCGCTGCTGTCCGGCTGAGTATCGAGGCGCCCCTTTTCCTCCAATTCGTTGCACCTGCCTCTGCTCCATGATCACGTGCGTACGCATATTCCGACGATCGGAGCTTGAGCATCCACGTGCAGACGGATGCGGGATTCGATGATAGGGGGAGGCTTTCCATAACGATATAGTGAGAATCGAAAGTAGGTGATGCGATTGCTGCTGCAGCATGAATGATGATGGATGACGCTGGTGAGCGTTGTTGCGACATCGCCTATAGGGCAGCAGTAGTGAGAGCTATAACGATATAGATGACGTACCAATAATAGAATACAAGCCCACGAATGTCAATAGTATGACAACAACATGGGTCTGTATGGCACTAAGCTCGAAAGGTCCCAACAGCTGCTTTTCACGACAATCGGCGTCAGTTCGCGCAAGTATGGACCTCTCGCCAGGATGAGTGGGAAGATAAAGAAGCCGCGGCCCCGGCAGCAGTTGCTGCACAGGCCGCGGCGGCTGGAATTTCCTTGCTATTGCGCGTTATACATTCCGTTCTGACTCATGTAGTCGTAGATTCCTTCCCCGTGGTGCTGCTCTTCCTGCTGTATGTGTTGCAGTGTCTGGCGCACCTCGGGGTTGGCGGATTCGAAGACGGCCGTATCGTACGCGCCGGAGATGAACTTCTCGGTCATGAGCATATCACTTAGGAGCATGGCGTCGTCTTGGTCTGCCATGCCCGATGGACCTGGTTGCCGGCGTGACTGTTGGCCCTGTTGCTGGCTTTGTCGCTGAGTCATTCCTTGCGCCTGCCCCCGCGCTTGGCCTTGCGCCGTGCTCATCTGCTGCCCATTCAGCAGCTGGTCTAGGGTATTGTAGTGTTCTTGCTCCTGAGAGGCATAATCGTTGAACATCTGCTTCAGCTGCGGGTCCTGAACTTGCTGGGCATAGCTGCTGTACTTCTCGATGCACACTCTCTCGTGGCTGGATTGGTCGCGGAGCAACTGCTGTTCCTTCTGGGTTAGTCGAACACTCATCTTAGCCACCCCTTATCCAAGTGTGGCTAAGATGAGATCTACTTATGCGTGAGAATGCCGACGCGCTGCATTGTATGGCGTCCACGGTCCGAAACCTTAACTCTGGAGAAAACCTCATCACATCTCTGCGAGTCGTAGCGTATCACAGTAATGCTCTAATTTGTGCCCGTTTTCGTGCACTTCCTGTTCGGCGACTTTCTCTCGGTGGGCGCCGCAGCCTGG
>JAYFQW010000046.1 GCA_034926675.1 Clostridia bacterium
GCGGCGCCGTGATACTTCGCGAGGCGGGCGGGGCGCTCACGGACCTGTCTGGAGAGGCATGGTCTTGCGAATCGGGGAGGCTTGCGGCATCGAACGGGCTTATACACGATGAGATGCTTGACGTGATAGCGCTCGGCCGCACCGGCCTACGCGCACGCGACTAGGGAAGGCGGATCCTGGGAGGCCTGGCATGACGATATTCTCTGTTCTGTGCGTATTCCTGGCCCTTGCGGCCATCGTTGAGTACTCGATCCATTTGCGCACGCTTCGCAGGATACCCGTGCGCATTCAGGTTAATGGAACTCGGGGCAAATCCACCACAACTCGGCTGATTGCTGCTGGATTGAGAGGAGCCGGCCTGCGGGTGATCGCGAAGACAACCGGCACGGCGCCAAGCCTCATCCTGGAAGACGGCTCCGAGCAGCTCATCAAGAGGCGGGGTCGGGCGAACATCTCAGAGCAGATGAGAGTTGCCCGATTCGCAGCATCCCGCGGTGCAGATGCCATTGTGTTGGAGTGCATGGCCTTGGAGCCAGAGAATCAGTGGGTCGCTGAGCACCAGATGGTGAGATCCACCATCGGCGTGATCACTAACGTTCGAGAGGACCACCTCGATGTGATGGGGCCGACACTCCGCGATGTGGGAGAGGCGCTTGCCCTCACAGTGCCTCGAGGTGGGGCTCTGGTGACCGCGGAGAGTGAGATGTTGCCCATATTCGAAGCGGCGGCCCGAAGGCTCGGGGCTGAAGTCCACGTCGTGGATGGGTCAGAGATAGCCGACGAAGTGAACGAGGAGTTCGAGTATGTGAGCTTTAAGGAGAATGTGGCTTGCGCTCTGGCAGCCTGTGAGCTGGCTTCGGTTCCGCGCGACGTCGCGCTGGAAGGGATGCTTCGGGCAGAGGGCGACCCCGGGGCGATGAGGATCATCCGCGTGGAGCGGAATGGACTCTCCTACGTGGTGGCGAACGCCTTCGCTGCTAACGACTACACCTCCACGTTGATGATATGGAGGATGCTCACTAAGAGGTTCGAGATAGTCGCGGAAGCGCGCGCTGGCCAGGCTCGCCCCGTCCGGTCAGGTGCTGATCGGGAGGCGCCGGGCCCGCGGGCACTGCACGGAACTGAGGCACAGGCGTTCGCCACTGTTCGTGGGGGCCAGAACCTGCCTATAGCTGTGGTGATGAACAACAGGGCCGACCGGCTGCCGCGCATCGGCGAACTCGCTCCACTAGTCGCACAGGTGATTCAGCCTGCGAAGGTGTTCCTGATTGGGCAAGCAGGGAGAGTAGCTGCTCGACGTCTTGCGGCCGCTGGCGTCAGGGGCGGCTGCATCATCGACCTGACTTCGGTCGCTGATCCCGAGGAAGTAATGCAGCGGATAGCCGAATCGCTGCCTGCGGGGGCGTTGCTGTTCGCTATGGGCAACACCAAAGGAATGGGCCTCACATTTGCCGACTATTCTGAACGGAACGGGGAATCACTGTGACCATCACTCTCTCCATCGGAATTGGCCTCATAGTCAGTTTCATCTTCACTGAGCTGACTGGCTTGTATGGCGGTGGGCTCATTGTGCCGGGGTATCTGGCCCTATATCTTGATCAGCCTGCGAGGATCATCGCGACGTTCGCGGTGGCCCTGGCAGCCTACGGTGTTGTGTGGGTTCTATCGAGCTTTATGATCCTCTATGGGAGGCGCCGGTTCATGGCGATGGTGCTGGTCGGATTCTGGCTCGGCCTCGGGCTCTCGAGGGTTGGCATTTACTTCAGTTGGGCTCGAAACCTATCTGGCCAGGGATTTAGAGCTGTGGGCTACATCATTCCAGGCCTAATAGCCAACGACATCGCTAGGCAGGGAGCTGTAAGAACGTTCGCATCTGTGCTATTCCTGGCGGCAGTGGTCAGGCTAGCCATGGTGTTCGTTAAGTGACTGGCATAGAAAGCAGGAGGAGCCGGGTGAGTGTGACGGGCGAATCGGGAACGATGAGCAAATTGGCGCGACCGGCCTGGGGAGCAAGGCGCGGAACGGTTAGCGTCGTGCTTCTGCTGCTCAGTGCCTTGATTGCGCTCATGGGCTCATGGGGGGCCCGGCTTGCAGCGCCAGCTGGGCGCGCCGATTGCTACGATGAGCAGGTGATCGCGGCCGAGGTAATGCAGGCTGGCGCCGCCGCAGTGCGTGACCTCCGGTTGGAGCTGGGCATTTCCATCGATCCCGAGATCGATCCGAACGGCACTGGCCTGATCGGCGATGAGTTCACACTGATGACTACGTCCGTCGGCGTGCTTGAGGCAAAGCGTACTTCCACTAACCCTGCGTTTGCGGCGGTAATGGTCAAGTATTTCAGGGAAGCGGGGCTCGCGGCGGGGGATGTTGTGGCAGTGGGGTCAAGCGGCTCGTTTCCCGCTCTGATACTTGCAACGCTATCCGCTGCCCGTGCCCTAGATCTTGAGCCGGTCATGATCTACTCCGTAGGGGCATCGATGTACGGCGCCAACATCCCAGAGCTCACGTTCGTACCCATGCTCGCGAGGCTTAACGAACTCGGCATCATCCCATACAAGCTGGAGGCGGTGTCGCTAGGCGGAGAGTCTGATCAGGGAGGGGGCGCCATCTTCGGAGACGGACGGCCTGTGATGGAGAAGGCAGCGATGAGCGCGGGCGTTCCGGTCATCCGCGAGCCATCGGTGTCGGCAAGCATCGCTGCTCGCCATCGGGTGTTCGAAGAGGCTGCCGCCAGGGTGGGCCGCCCGATAAGCTGTTTCGTGAATGTGGGAGGCGCCACCGCCAACTACGGCAATACCTCGGCGTCGCTTGAGTTTCCGAATGGTCTCGTCATGCGCCCGCCGGTGATGTCCACCGATCCAGAACGCGGTCTCATCTTCGAGTTCGCCGCCGCCGGAGTGCCAGTCATCAACCTCCTGGACGTGCGGGGGCTAGCCATGAAGAACGGCCTGCCTGTGGACCCGGTCCCGCTGCCTGGAATAGGAGAGGGAGGAGTGTACCGCGCAAGGCAGTATTCGCGAGTCGTAGCTGGCCTTGCACTGATTGCGAGCCTGGCGCCGCTGGGGTTCGGCCTGCAAAATGCCAGGAAGCGGCGTGTGTGATGGCGTGGTCTGCGAGACGGAAGGGCACATCGCGCGCGGCGTGCGCGCCGTGTGCGCCGTGCGCGCCGAGAACCCTGCGTGTGTGGCTCAGCGGAGGACGGGCAGCCGGCAAGGCAGGCATGTTCTGCCGCCACTGTGGCGCTAGGTTGAACTAGCGGTGCGGGAGCGACATCCTTGCGGGCGCATCCTCATGAGCCATGCTGGTTTCCAGCAGCGTTAGGTCCCCGGAGACTGCATAATCAGGGCAGTCTGCAGGTATGAGGATCGAGGATCCGGCACTGAGGCCCAGACGCTGGCGCCCTGACTCGTTTGTGCCCCAGCTGAGATCGCCGATGCCGCTGATGACCACAATCGATCTGAAGGTGGCCCTGGAGGCGCTTCGCGTCCATGGGCCCGAGCAGGTCGAACGCCATACGTCGATGCCTGAGAACGAGGATAGGAGCTGCACAGTCCCAGGGCCAGGCGGATCTGGTCGGGTTGTCGCTGGTGTTGCTCCACAATCGATAACATCAAGCGCCTGTTCCACATGGAGTTCTCTCGGCCTGCCGTCAGGCCCGAGCCTTCCGTAGTCCCACAATCGATACACAGTATCCGAGTTCTGCTGGACCTCAGCTACTACCACACCTGCTCCCAGCGAATGAACAACACCGGGCGGGATGGGGATCACATCGCCAGGGGAGACCTCGACCTGCCGTAGGCAGGTCATGATGTCCCCGGCTCCGGCCCTGGATGCGGTCTCGAGTTGCTGGCGAGTGATGCCGGGTCGAAGTCCATATACTATCCTCGCACCTGGGTCTGCCCGGAGAACCAGCCACATCTCTTCCTTCCCCGATTCCCCGGGGCGAAGGCCATCATATCTGCTAGGCGGATGGACCTGTACTGATAGATCCTCTCTTGAGTCCAGCAGCTTGACTAGGAGCGGAAACTCCAAGGCATCTTGGGCCGAACGACTGATCGCGGCGGAACCCACCAGGCCTTGGCCAAACTCAACTTGAAGCTCTGGGATGGTTCGACCACTCAGCGGCCCATTCTCCACCACGGTTGGGCCGTGAGGGTGTGCCGATAGAATCCATGCCTCACCTATGGGGCCAGCCGGCATGTGCGGAAAGTAATGCGCCAGGCGGCGCCCGCCCCATAGTCGCTGCTTGAACTCGGGTTTGAAGGCAAGCGGATAAAGAGTGCTCAAAGACCACGCCTCGCTCTTTCCCCTGGCGCCTTGTGTGGAATGGCGCTGCCGGTTTGTGGACTCAAGGTAATCCTAAGTCTCCGAGGGCGTGCGAGTCAACCCGCCAAGTGAGCGCCACGATGATTGTGGCATCGTGGCAAACCAGTTGACTTACGCACAGAACCACGCTACTATCATTATGTGCATATGCACGAATAGAGTTCGCGAGGGGTGAGTGGATGTCGAGGCCGCGGAAGTGGAGATGTGTGGACAGCCTCCCGTTAGTCTGTTCGTTCGGGCCGCGCCTGAAGGCATCGGACCCTGCGGAGACTGGCGAGGGCCCTGGCTCGGATTCCATCCACAGCCCGGATTTGGGCCCTGGCCAGTCTCTGAGCCCTGATTTAGCTGGCAGCGGCAGGCGAATTGTTCTCACAGTCGATGAACTTGAGGCTGTGCGCTTGAAGGATCTTAATGGGCTTGACCAGGCGGCATGCGCGGAGAGCATGAGTGTATCGAGGGGGACGTTCCAGAGGATTCTGGCATCTGCACGTGCCAAGATCGCCGAGGCGCTAACTGAAGGGCTATGGCTTGACATCTCCGGTGGCGAGTACTGCCTTGCTAAGTGGCAGGCGGTCTGCCCTGACTGTGGGTGCGCGTCTGATCCGGCCAGAGCAGTGGTGCACGGCGCGCCCTGTGGTGTGCCGGCTGGCAGCGGGCAGCGTTGCCCGCATTGTGGAGGAGAGAACGTAACATGGACGAGCTGTCGGCGGACGGGGGGCCATTGTTCTGACCTGGGCTGCCGGCGCCGAAGGCAGTCGTAGAAGCGCGCGGTGATGCCGATTATGTCGCGAGAAGGAGCAGAACATATGACAGGGTATGAACAGGGGGAGCTATCCCACGTGGGGCGCGTGGTTGGGGTGATGAGTGGAAAGGGCGGGGTGGGGAAATCATCGGTTACGGCTCTCTTGGCCGCCGCCCTCGCCCGCAGGGGGCATATTGTCGGCGTGATGGATGCGGATATCACCGGGCCAAGTATGCCGAAGATGTTCGGGGTGCATGGCAGGCTCGAAACTTCAGATGCGGGGATCTTCCCAGCTTTCACAGAACGCTTCGGGATTCGGGTGGTCTCCCTGAACTTGCTGCTCGATGAGGAGGAAGCGCCGGTTGTGTGGCGGGGGCCACTCCTATCAGGAGCGGTGAAGCAGTTCTGGACTGACGTGGTATGGGGCGATCTGGACTTCATGATCATTGATCTCCCGCCGGGCACTGGCGATGTCCCGCTCTCGGTGATGCAGTCGATTCCCCTAGATGGGCTTGTCACCGTGTCATCTCCTCAGGATGTGGCGGTGCTTGTTGTGAAGAAAGCAGTTCAGATGGCGCGCATGATGAATAAGCCCGTTATCGGCCTTGTGGAGAATATGAGCCAGATTGCATGTCCTAAGTGCGGCGAAGTCATCTACCCGTTCGGCAAGCCGCGCGGCGCCGAACTCGCTCGGGAATTGGGAGTCAAGTTCATCGGAGAGCTTCCGATCGATCCGCGCCTTTCGGAATTGGCTGATGCGGGCTTGGCCGAGGAGTATGAACACCCAACCATGGAAGCCCTCGCGGATGCGGTGGTCGCGGCGACATCAGGTCCCGAGGCCTCTGAAGATGGCAAGACCAAAAGGGGAGGAAGCGAGTCTATATGATAATAGCCGTTGGCACTGAGAATGGGGTAGTCTACCCCCACTTTGGAAAGGCGCCGGAATACACTGCATATGCTATTGAGGATGGAAAGATCGTGAGCAAGGAGACGATCTCCAGTCCGGGTCACGGTGTGTGCGGAATGCCCGCATTCATGCAGGAGCACAGGGTGGAAGTTGTTATCGCTGGCGGAATTGGCCAGGGAGCGATCGAGAATCTGATAGTTCGAGGCATCGAAGTCGTGGCGGGCGCGTCGGGCAATGCTGATCAAGTCGTACAGGCGTACCTACGTGGTTCCCTGGCGACCTCCCCTCAAACGTGCGGGTGCGGCGGACACGGACACGATCACGCGCACGAAGGCCGGCATGACCATTGCCATGAGCACGGGCATGCGGATGGGGGATGCTGTGGAGACCATGGGCACGAGCACGGGCACGTGCTGGGCCACGAGAATGAAGAGGGCAAGACCATGTAGCGATCAGTCGCCAATATCTGTCTGTTGCCACGGCGAGGAGCGCGCATGCCTCCTCGCCCTTCCAAGCCTGACCTCAAGATCCGATCCTGTGAAGGTCTTTCTGATCCATGTGACGATCTGTTCTTCCGCGGCGCCATCTGTGGAGATCTTGTCATCGTACATCGACTTGTCAGCTTTGCCATACGCGTCCATCATGGACTGGCCTGGCTGTGAGCATACTGCCCATCCGGCTGAAACCAGGACTGGCGGTGAGCTGCTCTCGACGTTGCGTTCGTCGATGGTCTGCCTCACCTTGCGGATGCATGCGGTTGCTCCTCTTCCATCCATTCCAGGCAACGACGCCGCAAACTCGTCGCCTCCCATCCGAGCGATGATAGCTGAGGGGCCAAATGCTGACCGCAGTATGTTGGCGATTGCCACCAGTTGCTTATCTCCTTCCAGGTGACCGAGGATATCATTAACTACCTTTAGGCCGTCAAGATCGAACAGAAACACTGCGACTGGGCGGATGCAGTCCGCATCGAGCTTCTCGGCATGGGTGAGAAAACACCGCCTGTTGAGAAGGCCAGTGAGCGGATCGTGGTTGCTCAGGTAATCCAGGCGGGTCTCAGTGATACGCCTGCGCAGGATGTTCATGATATCGAGAGCCATTGCCTCGGCCACGCGATTCGTTGACGAGTCCTCAAAGGCCCTTTCATCCTTCGCCAGCAGCACGAAAAAGACATCCATTACTTCGCCGAGACCACTATATGCAACCAACATGCGGGGGAAATCCACTTTGAGATCGAGTTCCTTAGTGGTCTTTCGTATTATGCGCACGTCCGGCTTTGTTTCTCGCCCTTCAGCCTGTTCATGTTGTGCGGATCTGATCTGCTGAAAGTGTTCAATATGTCGAGCCATGATGCGCGCAATGTGCGCTCGCGGGAAACCGTCCGTCTGGCTCAGGCAGGCGACTGTTTTCTCCTCAGTAGTGAATGCCGCGCCTTCATCTGCGCCAGCAGCCTCAACCAGAGCTTTCAGAAGATCGGAACTGATACCCTCTGTAGACCCGTCCGCGTGTCCAAGACGGGCGACGTTGTACAGGGCCTCCAGTTCGGCCTGACGGGACGCCAACTGGCGCTGGGCTACTCTTTCGGCAGTGATGTCGCGTAGAACTACGCCGCGCCCTGCGATGACTCCATGCCGGTCGAGGATAGGACGGGAAGATGCTCGGATCACAAAGTGCTGGCCATTCCTAGTGAGATCGACATCGGATTCCCATGGCTTGCAGCCGTCCTGTGAACGGGATACCTTGCGAAATGGAGCAAGTTCAGCGATTTCGTCCATTGCAATCCCCGGCCTTACCGTGTCTCCGATATCCAGGATCTCTTTGGCTTTAGAGTTGGCGAATACGAATAGTCCCGCTCGGTCTGCCAGGATGATCCCTTCGCCCATGGAATCCGCTACTGCTCTAATCGGGATAGGCTCAACGCCGAGCATCCTAGCTGTTAGGGCTGCCTGAAGAGTAAGAGAGCTTGCAGTCAGCACCAAGAACGGGCCCAGGCTGAATGGCAAGGCATAATATGGCGCCACCATCAGTTTCATGATCCGGCTTATCAGGAACCCAACAGTCCAAACGGCCACGTATCCTAGGTGGATGCGAGCACGGAAGAACCCGCGGGCACAGGAGCGCATCAACGTGGCAAGTGCTGCGAGCATGTAGAGAGAGCTTGTGATGTAGTAGAACCAGAAGCCAGGGCCTCCGTCACTGGCCGTACGGCCGGGTCCAGACCAGAACAGATGAAAGCGATCCTGCGTGGCGAGGGCCAACAAGGCGATAGCCGTGGGTAGGAACGCAGGCAGATACTGAGCTGCCCTGAGCGTATTACGCTGCCCATCATACTTCAAGGAGTAAAGGTGGAGAAGCGGAGCAACGACGGATATCATAGCGATGCTGAGCGCATCGCCTGCAGACCGTATACGTTCTGTCCCCCCTTGCTCGCTGAATCCATAGCCGATCACCCAGAACACCATTCCGGTCATGATGACGGAGAGCAGGGTAAGCGGTTCCCACACGTGCCTTCTGTTGAATGCCCGGAGGGCCGCAATGGCCATAAAAAGGGCAGACAGATGAAAGCACGCTATGTACACGATCTGCAAGATCTCCATTTCCTCAGTCCCCTCGCACAGCCGCCCTGTGCGCTCTAGCTCACGCCACGACCCGAGCTGGTTCCTGGCGTGGCTCCGAATATTCTGTCGATAATCATAACCTATCTTAGGCATTCTCGGCAAGGCCCGAGGGAAGTTGAGTCTTCGATACCCATGGCGCCTCGTGCCTACGACGGCAGGCAAGATGCCGCGATGCCCAGGAGGAGCCCCACGGGTCATGAGCATGGAGGGAGCTGGCGGGCAGAGGGGAGAGTGGTGAGCGGCCGAGGGGCGAGGGCGGGGGGTGAGAACATCGAGAAAGCACGACGGAAGGCTATCGGGGCGCGACGCGAGGCGGGTCAGAATGGTCGACCGCGCCGCGCCCTTTCGCTGCTCCGGGAGGTCCTATTTCACTTCAACGAGCCAGCCTTCTGGCGCCTGAACCAGGCCGGTCTGCATGCCCGCCAGGGTATCGTATAGCTTGCGGGAGACGGGACCGACCTGCTTGCCATCGCCGAACACGTGCAGCTTGCCTTTGTATGAGATGGCGCCGATTGGACTGATGACTGCGGCGGTGCCACAGCAGCCTGCCTCGGAGAACTCGTCGATGCTGTCGATTCGCACCGGTCGCTCCTCGACCTGCATCCCAAGGCAATTCCCAGCGATGTGTAGGAGCGAGAACCGGGTTATCGACGGGAGAATGGAGTTCGACTTCGGGGTGACGAACCTGTTGTCGCGGGTGATGCCGAAGAAGTTGGCTGCACCTACTTCCTCGATGTATGTGTGGGTGGCCGGGTCAAGGTAGATCGCGTCCTGGAAGCCTGCCTTGGCTGCGAGCTCATGCGCCAAGAGGCTGGCGGCGTAATTCCCGCCCACCTTGATATGCCCGGTGCCGTTTGGCGCCGCACGATCATAATCAGTGACGATGAAGTTGACCGGCTGCAGACCGGCCTTGAAGTACGGTCCCACCGGCGAGCCCAGAACCAGGAAGGTGTATTCCCGAGCGGGTCTCACACCTAGGTTGTCTCCAACACCGATTAGCAGAGGCCGAAGGTAGAACGAAGCGCCATGTCCGTAAGGCGGCACCCACTTCATGTTCGCCTTTACAACCTCGATGCAGGCATTTACGAACATCTCCTCTGGCACTTGAGGCATGAGCAGCGTTTCCGCGCTGCGCCGCATCCGTTTGGCATTTTCGTTGGGCCGGAAGATCGCCACGCGCCCATCCGCCATTGTGAAGGATTTCAGCCCTTCGAAGCACTGCTGCCCATAATGGAGGGCAGTCGAGCCCTCGGAAATGTGGAGGACATTGTCCTCGATGAGCTTGCCCTCTGACCAGTTGCCATCTTTCCAGTGGGCGATGTACCGTTTGTCGGTCTTGATGTAGGAGAACCCGAGTTTACTCCAATCAAGAACTGCCTTCTCAACGTTGCTCACGGCAGGACCTCCTAACCCTGTGCTTTTGCGTATCACGCTGTAATCGTAGTCTAGAAGTCAGAGAGTTGTCAATAAAGCGTCACGGGCACAATTGCGCGGGATGTAATGGGGATGCAAGGGGAATGCGAACGAGGCGGGGTGCTCCCGCCTCGTTCGCGCTATCGACATCGTTGGCATCGTTGGCAATGCGCTGCATGCTGCACGCCGTATTGGCCATGGGGGCAGGTTGCCTGCTATTACGGGGTGACGCTGGTCTTATACGTGAACTTGGACCCAACTACCTGTAGGATAACGGCGCTCTTGATTGGGTTCCTATCGGGGCCCATTGTGAGCACACCGCATACTGCCGGAACATTCTTGGTCGCCGCCATCGCATCGCGGATCGCGATACGGTCGAGCTTACCGGCTTTCCCTATAGCGTTCTCCACGATCAAGCAGGCATCATAGGCAAGGGCTGCTAGTGCGTCGGGGTTCACGCCATACTTGGCCTTGTAGGCTTTGAGGAACGAGACTGCCATCGGGTTGGTGCTCTCCGGTGTGTAGTGGTTGGTGAAGAAGCTCCCATCCATTGAGTTGCCAGCGATCTTGGCGAGCTCCGGAGAGTCCCAGCCGTCGGATCCGAGGAAAGTCGCTTTGATCCCGAGCTGGCGCGCCTGTGAAGCCTGAAGCCCCACTGAGTTGTAGTAGTCGGGCAGATACAGCACGTCGGGGTTGGCCTTCTTAATCTTAGTGAGCTGAGCGAAGAAATCCGACTCGCCGGTGCTATAGGACTCGGCCGCCACGATCTTGCCTCCGCCAGCCTTGAACGCCTTTTCGAAGTTCTCGGCGAGGCCTTTAGTATAGTCATTGCCCACGTCGTAGAGCATGGCGGCTGTGTCCGCCTTCATCTCGTTGAGGGCGAACTTGGCCATTACGAGGCCCTGGAAGGAATCGATGAAGCACGCGCGGAAGATGAAGTTCCCAAGCTTGGTTACGGGCTCTGCCGTGGAAGTTCCGGAGATCATAGGAACACCCTTCGACTGCGCAATTGGGGCTCCAGCGAGGGTGCAGTTGCTTGTGCACGAACCCATAATCAGGAGGACTTTGTTCAGGTCGATCAGCTTGGAGACGACGTTCGCGGTCTCAGCTGGAACGCCTTTGTCGTCCTCGATGACGAGCTGGACCTTGTTCCCCAGGATTCCGCCCTTGGCATTGACCTGTTCTGCCCAGAGCTCGGCTGCGTTCTTAGTCGAAATTCCGAAGGACGCGACGTCGCCGACGAGAGGGGCTACGAAGCCGATCTTGATCACCTGTTCGGCAGGTATGGCCGTTGCGCTAAGGGCTAGCATCAGTGCCACAAGTGCACACGCAGTTGCCAGTCTCTTCATCCCTACATCATCCTCCCCATTTTGAAAATGCGCCACAGCGCTCACCCCCATGGGGAAGCCGCCGTGGCTATTAGGAATAACTATACTGACGGAGAAGCCTTCTGTCAATTGAATAAAATGGAATTATCTGCTCCAGTATATGGCCTGATGCGACATTCCAACCCCGGGGTGATCAGGCCATGTAGGCCTTGGTCACCTGCTCATCTGCGCGCAAGTCAGAAGAGGAACCGGATGCGACCACACGTCCCCCGCGAATAACGTATGCCCTGTCCGCAACTGATAAGGCCGCCTGTGCGTTCTGCTCAACGAGAAGAATCGCAGTTCCCATTCGGTTTATCTCGATGATCGCTTCCATCACTCTCTCGACCATTATCGGCGCCAGGCCCATGGACGGTTCATCCATGCATATAAGTGCAGGCGAGGTCACAAGGGCACGCCCAATCGCAAGCATCTGCTGTTCTCCTCCAGAGAGGGTCCCTGCGAGCTGCTTCGCTCGCTCTGCAAGAACGGGAAACAGCTCGTAAGCACGCTCCATGCCGGAGCGCACAGCGGCCCGATCACGGCTGCCGCGAGGGGCAGCTGCGAACGACGATGTCTCTAGGTTCTCCGCCACCGTAAGCTCGGGGAAGATCCGGCGACCCTCTGGGACCATGCTGATTCCCCGGCGCACGATTTCATTGGTGGGTCGCCCATCTATGCGCTGGCCTGCAAGGAGAATCTCCCCGGCGCATGGACGAAGGCGCCCCATCACCGTCTTGAGCATTGTGGATTTCCCCGCAGCATTGCTCCCCAGAAGGGCCACGATCTCGCCGGGATAGACGACAAGATCCACTCCATCGAGCACCTTTGCCTGGCCGTAGGCTGCATGCACAGAGCGCAGATCCAACACAGGTGTGGCGGCTGTGCCCGCGGCGCCCCTCGGCATGCTCGATGTGGGGCGCAGTGCGGCCTCTCTGTTGGCGGCGGAGTACCCGAGGTAAGCCCGCACGACATCAGGATCGGCAGCGACCTGGGATGGCGAACCCTCGGCGATTTTCTCGCCGTGATCGAGCACAATAACTCGGTCGCACGCAGCGGCGATCAGATCCATGTGGTGCTCTATCACCATGATCGTGCAGCCTTGTGCGCGGAGCCTTGCGATGTCGTCGACCAAAGCAGCGATCTCGTCCGGCGCCATGCCGGCGGCGGGCTCGTCGAGCAGCAGAACGCGGGATCTGGTGGCCAGTGCGCGGGCGATCTCCACTCTTCGGCGGTCAGGGTAGGAGAGTGATTTCACTGGGTCCGCCTCGCGCGATGCAAGCTCCGGTCCAATGGAGGTCAGCACCTTCCTCACCCATGCGACTTCCTCCGCCTCCTGTGCCGCATGGCCGGGGGTCCGCAGGATCGCTCCGATGACGTCTGTAGGTTGGTGAAGGTGGCAGCCGGCGAGGACGTTCTCCAGGACTGTCTGGGTGTCATACAGCCTGATGCTCTGGAATGTCCTGGCGATCCCCATGGCGGTGATCTCGTTGGGAGGAAGCCCCACTAACTGATGGCCTGACGAGGATATGCTCCCAGTCGATGGCTTCACAAGGCCAGTAATCAGGTTGAAGAGCGTGGTCTTGCCTGCGCCGTTCGGCCCGATCACGCCGAGTATCTCACCTGCGTGAAGCGTGAAACTGACATCCGACACTGCAGCAAGCCCACCGAAATGGCACGTGAGTCCAGATATCTCGAGTACGGGCTGGGATGGCTGGCGCGTCTGGCGCGTTTGGGGCGGCCGGCGCCGCCGCGATGGCGGCGATGCTAGAGATGCCCGCCTTGGCTTGACATGCACGCTGCCCGCCCTTATTCTGCCGGGGGCAACGGCAGGGGTCAGCCTCTCACCAACCGCCATGAGCCCCTGGGGCCTGAACACTGCCAGCAGAACCAGGGAGAAGCCGTAGATAAGCATGCGATAGATGCTGTATGCCCGAAGGAGTTCCGGCAGGATCTGCAGGAGAAGTACTCCGAGCATGATCCCTGGAACACTCCTAATGCCGCCCAGGATTGCCATGCAGTAGAGGGCAATGGTCTCCGACATCGTGAAGTTCTGAGGGAAAACTGCGCCCTGCCAGGAGGCGAACAGCGCTCCGGCAAGCCCTGCGATCGCAGCGCCCGCAAGGAAAGCCGTCACTCTGTAGCGCTTCACATTCACGCCCATGCACGACGCTGCAGTCTCGTCTTCCCTCAGCGCGTTCCAGGCCCTGCCGACTTTTGAACCGACGAGCCTGCTCACGACCACGAGCGTGGCCAGCGCAAACGCCCATATCAGCACGTACGACGAGTGCATTGAGGAGAGCGTGAGGCCGAGAATACGGGGAGGATCGATAGCCACGATTCCATTAGGCCCGTTCGTGATGTTGATGGGGCGATCCGCGTTGTTGAGCAGGATCCTGACTATCTGGCCGAACCCGAGGGTGACCATGGCGAGATAGTCGCCGTGCAGCCGCAGGGTGGGCAGGCTCACTGCGGCTGCAGCGAGCAGTGCCGCCGCAATAGATGCCATGGCCGCCGGGATGAACGGAAGATGGATTCCAAAGTGCGGTGAGGCCAGAAGTGCGTACACGTAGGCCCCGATGCCGTAGAACCCAGCATAGCCAAGGTCTAGCAGTCCAGCGTGGCCCGCGACTATGGAAAGACCTGCGCTGAGCATCACGTAGATTCCGATTGATCCACCTGCTCTAATGAGGTAGTAGTTGCCTGTTAGCAGAGGTATGGGGAGCATGATCGCGTATGCCGCGAATACGGCGGCCCGGGACAGCCAACCTGCTTCCCGAGGGGCGGCTGGAAGAATGCCAGGCTCAGAACCGCCTTGAGGCGACGGTCTTCTTTTCCTGAGGATCTGGCTGAATCCAAACGACATATGCCACTCCGCCTTTCACGCTCTTGTACGCGACTCCTGACCAAACAGGCCCGCAGGTTTGAGAATAAGGGTGAGGATGAGCACTGCGAACACGATTGCATCCTTGTACACGGGAGGCGCCAACAACACTCCGACGCTCTCAGCGAGGCCCAGAACGAGCCCGCCGGCCATCGCTCCGTGGAAATTCCCTATCCCGCCGAGCACTGCGGCCGTAAACGCTTTCAGACCCGCCGAGAAGCCAATCATGAAGTCTACCTGCATATAGTACATGCCAACCATGACCCCTGCTAACCCTGCGAGCGCAGAGCCAAGTACGAATGTGGCGGATATCACCATTGAAGTGCGTATCCCCATGTACTCCGCTGCCTCTGCATCTTGGCTGGTGGCCCGCATCGCGCAGCCGAACCTGGTGCGAGACACGATTAGGTCGAGCATGGTCATGATGAGCAGGGATGTCCCGATCATCGCCAGACGAGTTGCGCTCACGGTGGCTCCTGCGAAATGGATCACCCAGTCCTGTGGGATCAGGAGTTCGGTGGCGTAGGCCTTGGCTCGGGCCGAAGTGAGCAGCATCGCGGCGTTCTCCAGGACGATCGACACGCCGAGGGCCGAGATGAGTGGCGCAAGACGTGAGCCTCCGCGCAGGGGCCGGTAGGCGAATCTCTCGATGGCCAGGCCGAGCAATGAGGTGACTGCCACTGCACCTGCCCCCATTGCGAGAAGGATCAGAATCGGGCTCACGATTGGCGCGCCGCCGCGGGTGAGGAGCGACAGCACTCCCCATCCCGCGAAGGCGCCGATCATCAGCACATCGCCGTGAGCGAAGTTCAACATCTTGAGGATGCCGTAGACCATCGAGTAGCCCAACGCTAGGAGAGCGTAGACGCTTCCGAGAGTAAGGCCGTTCACTATCTGTTGAGGTATCTGGGCGAGAAGCTGATCCATGGGATACACCTCGTTGTTCCGCCACCGCGCACTGCAGGCAGTTTTGGCCTGCATGCTGCTGCTGCTACTTGCCGGCCGCCGCCGGGTACTCTCTTACTTGCGCGAAGTCGTCCCCCTTGACCTGATACACGAAGATACTCGAGCCCACCACATCGCCTTTCGGGTCGAAACTGATGGGGAAGCCTAGAATGCCCTTGAAACTCACTGTCTTCGCCACTGCCTGGAGGACTTCTGCCCGGTTGAACTTGGATGCCCCTAGGGATGAGGCCTGCTTCATGGCGGCGATCAGAATGTTGGTCGCCTCGTACGACTGCCCGGAGAACACGCTCATCGCACCGTACTTGCCTTCAAACTTGCGGATGAACTCGCGGGCGTCGGCGACTTCCTTGATGTCGCGTCCTATAGACGTCACGTACATCCCCTCGGCGAGCCCACCTGCTCCAGCAATGAGCTGGTCCCTCTCCTTCACGCCATCCCCTCCCATGTACTTCGGGGATAAGCCAAGCCCCGCCGCCTGCTTGATGAGGGCTGCTGCCTGTGCCGGATTCGCCATACCGAGGTATAGCAGGTCAGGTTTTGCCGCCTTCACCTTGGTGAGGATGGGCGAGAAGTCCCTATCATCCGTGGTTGCCTGCCCACGGGAGAACTTGACTCCAGATGCCTTAAGAGATAACTCGACCTGATCTGCGAGGCCCTGTCCGTAGGAGGTCTTGTCATCTATCAGATACACGTACTTCGCCTTGATGACTTCCACGATAAACCTGGCTGCCGCCGGCCCCTGGGCATCGTCGCGGGGGCATATCCTGTGCATGACCTTGTAGCCCATGTCGGTGAGGGCGGGATTGGTTGCGGACTGGCTGATGACCACAAGGCCTGCACGCTGGTAAGTAGGGAGCGCTGCCTGTGTAGTCTGGCTGTTCATCGGGCCGACCACTCCCAGGACCGCCTTGTCCATCGCGAGCCTCTCAGCGACGAGGATGGCCTTTGATGGGTCACCGCCGTCGTCGGCTTCAACGATCTCGATCTTCCGCCCATCAATGCCGCCGTTGGCGTTAGCCTCGTCAACAGCCATTCTAATGGCGTTCAGAGCGTCGAGGCCGATCTTGGAGAGGTCTCCCGTGAATGGACCTGCCGCTCCTATCTTTACTGGCGGCAGGGGTGCGCGGCCCAGCCCTGGGGCTGATAACGATAGAAGCGCGGCGAGGATGAGGACCATGAGTACTCTTTTCTTCATTTGAAGTGCCTCCTATCTATTTGGTTGACTGGGATGGATGGTCTCCGATTCGAGTTGTTGCCCACTGGGTTAAGCCAAGCCGCTGTAGTGTAGCAGCGGTTGGAATTCCGGATGCCCGATCCCAGCCGCGGGCGTCGTAGTATTCATCGAGCATCTCGTCTAGCGGCACTGTGCTTCCGCTGGTTTCGCCACACCCTTCAGGCATGGGCTCTGCGAGAAACCGGCGCGGGAGGGTGTCATCGCGGCGCCGTATCCCAAGCGAAGCAATGAAACATCGCTCGAGATTGACTGTCCTCTCACATGCATCTCTGACTGCGCATTCCGAAAATGGCAGCCCTGTGGCTGCTGCCAGCAGTTGCGCCGCGTCGGCGAAGGAAAGGACCTCCATATTGGTGATGGTGTTCTTGCACGCGTCGAGGGCGTCGGCAAGGGCTGAAAGCTCCTCATAGTGCTTCACGACCCTGCCCTTCCCACGGCTCCCCAGGCGGAAGGCTGATTCTGCTGAACCGAAACGAGCGAGGCCCGCAGCTGCGTCCTCCGTGAACTCGAAGGACGGTTCCGAGCGCAGATGGTCGCCGCCTCGACTTGCGACCGCATTGCCCAGAGCGTAACCCTTGATTCCCCGTGGATCCGCCATGAAGAGCTCCAAGCCCTTTACGTGCATTGCAAGCTCCTCACTTCCCCGACCAATTCGGCGGGCCGCCTCTCGGACTCCGTCGGCAAGCACGTCACCGAAACCATGTCGTGCCGCGATTCTCTCTATCATGGCAAACACGGTGTCCATGTTGCCCCAGGACAGATCCAGCCCGTCGGCCTCCGCAGAGGTTATGATTCCACGCTCGAAACACTCCATGGAGAAGGAAATGCACTCTGAAGTCGTGATCACGTCCATTCCCAGGCGATTGCACAGGCTAGTTGCGGCGAGCCCGGAAGCGAGGTCCGGGTTGCCTACCCGCGATGTGAAGGCGGCGAGCCCCTCGAATTCCGGGCCTTCGCTGCGCAGGCCCGCGTGAGGCCCCGCCGTTATCTCGAAGAACCGGGAGCATGGTATGGTGCACGACTGGCACGCTTTGCCTTTCACCCGGAATCGGTCAGCGAGAGCCTCTCCGCTCACCATGGAGGCGTGCTCAAACCGGCCCATCTGATAGTGGCGAGTTGAGAGGCATCCCATGGAATTGAGGGAAGAGAGGAGCCTCGTGGTCCCCAGTGCTACACGGGAGCCATAGTCTGAATGCGAGTAGATGCGGGAATCCACAGCGGCGACCAGCCGGACGAAGCGATCAGGGTCAGAGACTGCAACAGGCTTTGTGCCTCGGACCACGATGGCTTTGAGCCCTTTCGATGCCATCACTGCGCCCATACCGGTCCGAGCTGCAGCGCGGACCAGATTGCAGAATATGCCCGCGAACTTCACGCCTGCCTCTGCCGCTGGACCCACGGCTGCCACCTGCGCCCGCGGGCCATGCACTGCATGAAGATAGTGCTGGACTGCTGGGATTTCCGCGCCTGCAAGCTCCGGACAGGGGATCAGCTTCACTTGATCATCCTCTATGACCAGGTAGGAAAGCTCGGATGCGGCGCCAGTGATAATCACCCGGTCATAGCCCGCGTACCGGAGTTCAGCTCCGAAGAACCCGCCTGCGTTCGAGTCACCGAGTATGCCTGTTTGGGGCGACTTGGACGTGAAGTTGACTCTGCCTGATCCTGGGAACATGGTTCCGGCCAGAGGACCGACCCCGATGATCAGGGCGTTTTCGGCGGAGAGCGGGTCCACATCCGGGGCTGCGCCGAGTTCCCGAACTAGCGTGGCCACGTTCGCGCCGCGTCCGCCGATGTAGCTGAGGGCGAGGGAAGGGTCGGATGGCTCAGCCGTAAACCGCGGCGCGGAGAGGTTGGCGCGCATAGTGCGGCCTGCGTAGGCGTATGCATGTGCATCGGCCGATGCGCCAAATGCCCTCGCGCAGAGCGTCGTGACCTCGTTCGCTGGGACTTGGTTCGCTGGGACTTGGTTTGCTTGGATTGGGTTTGCTTGGATTGGGTTTGCTTGGGCCGCGGGAGAGACTGGACCTTGGGCGACGCCTGCACTCCGCCGGGCCGAAGATTTGCCGTGGAGGACAGTTTCCCCAAATGAGATGGCGCCAGTAGCGCATCGCGCCACGCATTGGGGATCGCCTCCGCACAAGTCGCAGATCAAGGGGGCCGTCCGTCCGGCTGCAAAGTGGACGGCGCCGTGGGGGCATGCCTCTCTGCAGGCTTCGCACCCCATACATAGGGATTCGTCGAGTGATAGACGACTAGCGCCACCACCAATGATGGCAGCAGTGAGCGCGCCCGCCGGGCACGCCGCTACGCAGGGCGCATCGGAGCATTGACGACACACGATCGGAAGGTCCAGCCCTTCTTCATCGACCTTGTGGACCCGGATGCGCGACCGCTCAGGCCAGAAACAGCGCTCATGAGCGAAACTGCACGCCAGCTCACATGCGCGGCATCCCGAGCATAGCTCGCGTGTAACTGCTATACAGACTGATCCGACCTGGCGTGTCATACGAGCATTGCCTGCCTTTCGCGATGCCTCGTAGGCGAACTGATGCATCGGAGCGTGAGGAGTACGAAAAAAGAAGCCCATCCCGCTAGGGACGAGCTTCACACTCGTGGTGCCACCCTAATTAGGTAGAATAGCCTACCTATCTCATTACAGAGCACGGCCTGCCGGTAACAGGAGGCGATGCCCATGCCTTATAACGGTGGCTTCCGGCTCGGCCTACTAGGCGCCCTTCGGGTCCTTTCGGCCTGCGACTCCGGGGTCCACTCACCACACCCATCGCGCGGAGCTCACACCGTCCTCCGCTCGCTTTGGTCAGGGCCTGCGTGGCTACCTTCCCCTTCAACGTCTTTCAGTTGGCTCATCATTCAGCTTTGATCATATGAAACAACATATGACGGGAGTTGTCAAGAGGCGCCTCGGATGATATGTTATGCGTCTGTGATATTGTCCTCCTTGAGCGCGACTGAGATAATGTCCCCTATGAACAAGGGCGACATCATCTTGACAGAAAATGCCTCGAGTTCTTATTGAATGCGCTCCAGATGCTCTCGGCCGCGCACTATGCGCACGGAAACGCAAGGCGCACAGCCCTGCTTGATGATTCGACTGGAGAGATGGTCCGGATTGATCCAACGGGTGGTCAGTATCTGTCCATCGAAGAGCAGAAGCTGGACCGCAAGTATCCACCCAGTGTCGCTTATCAGTAGGCGGCCCTCGTTTCGCGCAGAAACTGCGGTCAGAATATGGGAAACCGGGGCTCGGGACAGCTCCACACGCTCCTAAAACACGTTCTCATGCCGTGGGTGGCCAATTGCAGTCCAGCGAAGCACGAAGGCTGCAAACAACGTGATCAGGGGGTGGATCAAGACGGTCCATCCCTGGATCGGCATGGCGCCTCGATAGCGAAAACCACGGAGGACATGCCGAAGCCACCGCGCCAATGGCTTGCTCTAGCTTACAGATGCAACGATTCCGTGCACGATTTGACTGAGGAGAAGGCGAGTGCGCGAGTCAGTCGCCATCGGACTGCAACTGATGGCCGAGTGGGATTTCTCGGCGACTACCGCCTTACTGGAACAGTGGCTGGCTGACCAGTCCACGCTTCTGGAAGCGAGAGCCGTCGCTGCCGCCTTGGCACACCCGCTGATCCTGCATGAGGAGCGACAGGCAGCAGTTGCGCTGCAGGGGTATACGCACCTATGGTTGCACTGAATATGCTGTATTGGGGCGGCGCGCGACCGGGCGCAGAGTGCCACTGGAGACCGTGCGTGACATGGATTCGGCGCGCCGGCTGTTCGCGCCATGATGGAGGTGTGCGCTCCAATGCAGTTTGGCGTGGATTTCGCCAGCTACTATCCTTGGTGGTACTGGTGGCTACGGTGGATCATCGTGGCTGTGCTGGTCTATCTGATACTCCGGACATTGCTGCTTGTGCCTTAGCGCCGGCGCACTGGCGTGTGGTACGCCATGACGCCCTGCATATTGCCTGCGACAGGCGGGTGCGTTGGACCGCACCCGCCATGTTTCGCAGAACAGGACGTCACCGCTGAGATAGCTCCGGAACCCGCACATGACGATGCAGGGTGATGAGTTTAACCACTTCCACCATGAGCAGCAGGAAGATGCTGATTCCGAAGACCTCCGCCCACTCTGTGGAGCCTAGGGCCACAACGCCTAGGGTCTTGCCTATCACTGGGATGAGGTGCGGCGCGAAGGCCAGGATGAACCCGCCGATCACCGATGCCAGCAGAGGCTTGTTGGATGTGATGCTTCCAGTGGTGAACATGCTCCTTCGCATGCTTCTGTAGGCGAACACATACACAAGCGATATTACAGCGAGCGTCTCAAAGGCCACTGTGCGAGCCAGGGCAATGTCGTTGTGCGTGCGCCAGTAGTGGCCGAACAGCACCAGGATGCCAAGGGCTGCTGAGGTGCTTATCCCTGCGATCAGGCCCATGCCCATCCTGCCGAGTATGGGTTCGGAGGCGGGCCGAGGCGGCTCGCTCATGATCCCGTCCTCTTTGGGCTCGAAACCGAGCACGATGTCGACAGGGCCATCACAGATGAGGTGCACCCAGAGGATCTGGGCGACCGCCACTGGGGCAGGCCAGCCAAGGAGCATTGCCGTGAACACCAACAGTATCTCTGCGAACGAGTTGGAAAGGGTGTATGATACTACCTTCTTGATGTTCTGGAAGACCACACGACCCTCTTCGATGGCGCCGACTATCGTAGCGAAGTTGGAATCCAGCAGCACAAGGTCAGCTGTTTCCTTCGCAACTTCTGTGGCTGTGCCCACCACCACGCCGATGTTCGACTTCTTGAGGGCTGGCGCATCGTTCACTCCGTCTCCTATCATGGCCACAACCTCGCCGCGATCCTGCAACGCTGCGACGATGCGGAGTTTCTGATGAGGAGATATCCTTGAGAACACAATCGCGTCCTGAACGCGCTGTTTCAGTGTGGCGTCGTCCATCAGGTCAAGCTCTGTGCCTTCCACGACATCCGAGCCGAATCTGTCGAGGCCGACCTCCCGGGCCACCTTCAGGGCTGTGCGCCTGTGATCGCCGGTGATCATCTTCACTCTTATTCCGGCCTTGGCGCACGTCTCCACAGCCTCTCGCACCCCCTCGCGGACTGGGTCTTCGATGCCCACGAGGCCAGCCCATGTGTATCCGGAATTGGATGCGCCGACCGCCTGTTCGAACTCCTCTAGGGCGAGATCCCCGGATTCAAGCTGGAAAGCCTGCTCGTCGCCAACGGACACCGGCGCATAGGCCAGGCCGATGAGCTTGAGACCGCGGTCTGCCCACGTGTCGGCCAACTCCAACGCGGCTTTCCGGCCTTCGTCAGAAAGCGTGCATTGGCTGACTACGGCCTCAGGCGCTCCCTTGAGAAGCATGAATGCCTGACTGCCGATTCGGTTGATGGTCTTCATGTGCTTGGTCTCACTGGAGAACGGCTCCTCGGCAAGGCGAGGGGACTCCTTGACCATGTCCTGGAATCCCGCACCGACCTTACCTGAGGAGTAATCCCAGAGAGATGTCTCAAGGGAGTCCTCGAGGTTGTTGTTCAGGGCTAGGATCTTCAGAGCCATGGTTTCGTCTTCAAACTTGGCGCTGGTAACCTTCATGTGGCCTTCGGTTAGGGTTCCAGTCTTGTCGGTGCAGATCACGGTCACAGACCCGAGGGTCTCAACAGCGAGCATGCGTTTGACTAAACCCTTGCGCTTCAGCACTTTCTTCATGCCGAGGACCAGGATCACCGTGACTGCGATCAGAAGTCCTTCTGGTATGGCTGCAATGGCGAGGATTATGGCAACTCTCACCATGTCGAGGGCGGGCTTGCCGGCCAATACGCCAGCGGCGAATAAGGCCAATGTGAGCACTATTACGATCTTGGTGAGCTGGTGGCTGAACTCCTCAAGCCGCCTCTGCAAAGGAGTCTTCTCCTCGGCAGTATCGCTCAGTGATGCGGCGATCTTGCCAAGCTCAGTCCTAGGCCCGATGCCGCTCACTTCCATGACTGCATGGCCCGCGAGTATTGTTGTGCCCATGTAGATGGTGTCGCCGTGACGCTTAGGAACTGATTCGCTTTCGCCGGTCAGAATAGCCTCGCTCACAGTGAGCCTGACGCTCTCGAGAATACGGCCATCGGCTGGGATCTTGTCGCCGGCGTTTAGGATGACTACGTCCCCTGGAACTAGCTCACGCACTTCGACCTCTCGCCTGACTCCTCCGCGGACGACCGTGGCGATGGGCTTCACCAGGCCCTTCAAGCTCTCGTAGGTTTTCGTGGTCTCATATTCCTGCACAAAGCCGAGGACTACGTCGAAAAGCACAACTGCCATGATGATGGCGAAGTCCTTGACTTCACGCATGATCAGCGACACTAGAGCCGCTGCGAGCACCACATACACCAGTGGGCTCTTGAACTGCTCCAGAAGTATAGAAATGGGAGAAACGCCCTTGCCAGACGATAGGATGTTCTCTCCATACTGTTCACGAAGGCGGGCGATCTCGCCGTCATTGAGACCGGCGTAGCTCTCATTGGATGCGGTCTGTGCGATCATCAGTCAAAGCCTCTCTATCTCACGATTAGGTTACGATTCACCTAGTATCTCCCTCCGCTCTTCCGCGGAGAACAGGGTGTTGATCTCCTTGCCCAAACGGGAGAAGACCCTCTGGGAGAAGACCTCCTGCCAGATGTATTGCTGGGCGATGAACACCACATGTCGGTTGCCAGTCCATACGCAGGTCTCTCCGGCGCTATCCCCCCCGATCAGGCACTCGCCGCCGTCACTCACGATCACGAGCGAACCACCCAACTGCTGCAGGCTGCTCTCTGCCTGCGGGTGGCGGATTGCGTCGCCGAAGTCGATCTCCGCTTCTCCCGAGAGCAGCGCTCGAACGCGTACACCCCGGTCGTGCGCCTCACGAAGTGTGGACAGGATCTCTACGAGGGTCCTATCATCGATGGAAACAAGCAGTTCGTGCTGTGTTCGGCGAATCGTCTCCCGAGCATGAGCAAGAACGGCATCACGTCCCTCGATGTTCCACACCTGATCCCGCGGGGTTGATTCACCGATCCGAATGAGGGTCTCGTGGGCGCTGTCAAGCGCATCCTCGTATCTATGGCGAAGCGAGTCGAGAAGCGCGTTCACCGGTTGCGGTGCATACCGAGTTGTATCTCCCGACGGAAGAGACATTATGGCGCCTCTATTGGCGAGTCGGCCCAGGGCCTCATACACCATCGAGCGGGGAATGCCAGCCTCCTTGCTGATCTGGTAGCCTGTGGCGGGGCTGTGTTGCAGGAGCGCCACGTAGGTCTTGGCCTCATACTCAGTGAACCCAAGACGAGCCAGCACCCCGGCGGCATCCTTAGTAAGCCCCTCGCTTTCCATACATATCCCCTCCCGAGAATGCCCGCCCAATGAACGGACAACGGATCCAGTGCAATTAGCTAATGGGCCCAGCAATGGGTGTTGCAATGGGTGTTCCAGTTACGAAACACTAATTGCCCCGAGCATAACTCCGCGCGCGCAATGTGTCAATAGTCCGGCAGGCGCATGTCCGGGAGGCGCATGTCCGGCAGGCAGAGTCCGGCAGGCACATGGGTTGCGGCGCTCAGGCAGCACTGGGGTTCAGCCATGTTCTGCAGGACTATCGCAAACCGAGGAGAAGATTACACGAACAGGCAGTAGCCGAGAAGGGATTTTCGTCTGGTTGGAGGCCATGCCAGTGGCCGATGTTATTGCTGATGCCAAGATCATACCCCCTAGACGTAGAAGGACAGTCATATCAAGACCACGCCTGACTGCGCTATTCTCCGAAGCCATCGACTATGGCCTAACCCTTGTGCAGGCCGGTCCTGGCTACGGGAAGAGCACGGAGCTTAGCGCATTGTTCGACTCCTATGCAGGCCCGAAGTTCTGGTATTCGCTCACTGGCGATGATCGGGATCCTGTCGCTTTTCTGATTGGATTGGCTTGCTCGATCAACTGTCGCTGCCCAGGCAGCATCGACTCACCATCCCTGGCGAAGGTGCTCCGCGAGGATCTCGACGAGGCGGCGCGGGTCATCTCCGGAGCAGTGCGGGCGGTTTCCCAACTGGATGAGCCATTGTTCATAGTCGACGATTTTGATCATTCTGGTTCCGACCCAAGGGTGGGGAGGGCCTTGGAGACTCTCGTGGGCTTCCAGCCCGGCCGCGTTCATTGGATAGTGGCCGGAAGGGAGAAGGTCGGGTATGAATGGGTGAGGAGGTTGCGAACTCGGGCAGAGGTACTCGAGATCGACGCCCATGCACTCGCCTTCTCCATGGATGAGGTGGAGAAGCTGTTTGCGGACGGGTACGGGATCCCGCTCTCTCCCGACGAAGCCAACCTCGTGCATCTGCGCACTGAGGGATGGGCGATGGGAATGGAGCTCACCAATCAGGCGCTCAGAAAGGGAGCGGCACTGGAGAGAATTCTGGCTGGTGATTTCTCGTCGCTTTCAGGCCTCGCCAACTACCTCGCGTGCGAGGTCCTTGAGAGGCTTGATGCCGAGCTTGTGGATTTCCTGGAGCGCACCAGCATCCTGGATGAGATCGATACTGGACTGGCTGACGCCGTGGTCCCCTCAGGACGTGGCGCTGAGCTATTCCTCAAGGCCCGCGAGACAGGGCTTTTCCTGTATGACCAGGGAGGCGCGGCGCGATGCCACAATGTGCTGCAGGAGTTCCTGAGAAAGCGGCTGGCCGCTCGGGCGCCGGAACTGCCTCAGGCGGGAGTCCAATCACGGGCCCTGCCCCCGGCGCAGCAGGCCCATATCGCAGCTGCACGGGTGTACTGCGACCGCGGCCACCACGAGAAGGCCATAGGTCATCTGATCGCCGCAGGCGAGTTTCATCCTGCCGCCCGTGAACTGACCCGCGTAGCAGACCGTCTGCTCTCTGATGGCAGGGCCGACACCCTCATCGGCTGGGTGGAGCAGATACCCGCTGATCTGCTTCAGTCTCGGCCCGAGCTGTTCGTGTCCCACGCTACTGCACTTCGCATGCGAAGTCGCTTCGATGAAGCCCTTTTACTGTTGGACCGGGCGGCAGTTGTGTATCGTTCCTCAGGGGATCGTGCAGCAGAGGCCATGGCCACAGCAGGGAAGGCCCAAGTGTATCTTGACACGGTCCAACCCGCCCCGGCAGAGGGGCTGCTCACAGAGGCGCTTGAGCTTCTTCCCGCCGATTCCCGTTTCGAACGGGCCCAGATACTGCGCATGATGGCAGAGAACAAGACGAACCAGGGGGATCTCAAGGGGGCGGTTCACTGTTCCGAAGAGGCGGACGCCCTGTCGGAGCATGCGGTTGAGAGCGAAATGGACATCCGCGTTTACCTGCGGACTGGGCGCATAAGCCTTGCACAGCGAGCCTTGGAGCGACGGATGAAGGCAGAGGAGGACCTCGGATCTGATAGGCCGCCGCGTTCACACAGGGAGAGCAGGCTCTTGCTGTCTCTGATCTACTCATTCCTCGGCGAACCGGTGCGTGCTCTCTCTTGTGCCCGGGAAGGCATCGCCCTCGCCGAGAGGCTCAGGTCGCCATTTGCCGAGGCAGTGGCTTACATGCGCCTTGGACATGCGTTACAGCTCAAACCTTTGATGTCGGTTGAGGACATGCGGGAGGCCCAGGAAGCGTACCAACGGGCCATCCAGCTGTCGGATGAACTGCATGTGGCCCGGGGCCGTGCTGAACCCCTGCTTGGCCTGGCGTTTCTAGAGGGTGCTTACGGTGAGCTTCCTAGAGCCGCAGCGAATGCGCGGGAGAGCATAAGGATATGTGATGAGGCTGGAGATGGCTGGTTGCGAGCGCTCGCGATGGTCTCTATGGGAGCGGCATTCTTCTACCATAGGGAATATGAGCACGCGCTCGAGTGGTTTCACCGTTCAGAAGCCGTGTTCGAGGAGTGCGGAGACACCTATGGGGTGTGTGTTAGCCTGCTGTGGCAGGCGATCGCACTCCTGCCTGCGCATGCTGCATCAGCTACGTTCGCTGACACATCGCGGGCGCTGTTCGGACTTATGCAGACCCACGCATATGAGTTTCTCACCGCTCGTCCAACCTTCCTCGGCCCGAAGGACCCGAATGTGTTCGTTCCGGTGCTTCTTGAGGCGCGGAGGTTGGATGTGCGTCCGGAGTATGTGTCGTGGCTCATGGCGTCCCTGGGGCTATCGAGGGTGGAGAGCCATCCAGGGTATACCCTATACGTGAGGACGCTTGGGCAGTTCCGCGTGTTTCGCGGTCGCGATGACGTGGGTCTTCGCGATTTCAAGCGCGAGAAGGCCGTGCGCCTGCTCCAGTACCTCATTACCTTCAGGCGCGAGCTCGTCCCCAAGGAGCGAATACTCGAAACGTTGTGGCCAGGACTTGACTACGAGACTGCCAATCGGGATTTCAAGGTGGCTCTGAACGCCCTGTCGAATGCACTTGAGCCCTCTCGGCCTGCTCGGGGAAGCTCATTCTACATCGTCAGGCAGGGGGATGCGTATGGTTTGAACCTCGCATCTAGTTACTGGATTGATGCTGAGGAGTTTGAGTCGCTGATGTCGAAGGGCAACCTCCTCAACGACCGTTCACCTGCCGATGCTCTTGAGGTGTACAGGCGCGGGTTCGAGCTGTACGAGGGCGATTATCTGGCTGGCCTGCTATATGAGGACTGGTGCTCCGTGGAGAGGGAGCGTGTCCTGTCGCTGTATCTGCGTTCTGCGTCGAAGTATGCGAGGCTCTTGGCCGAGGGTGGGCACTACGAAGAGTGCATTCATGTGTGCGAGAGGCTCATCTCCAGGGACAATTGCTGGGAGGAAGCCTACCGGCTGCTGATGCTGTGCCACTTCAAGCTTGGGTCCCGCTCGGCGGCTGTCAGGGCGTATGAACGGTGTGTTGACAGGCTCGAACATGACCTCGGCGTCGTTCCGATGCCCAGCACGAAGGAGCTTTACAGGAGAATCCTTGGAACATGAGGAGTATGGAGTGTAACTCCTCTGCAACTCCCGGGCAACGCCCGCATCTTACGCTTACAGCGTAGGGTGCGGGCATTGTGTTTCTCGCCCCGCACCGTTCACCTTGACATGCGCGATGTACGACCCGAATGAAATATGAGGCAGGTGCAGTTCGATGAGGCTTGATGGCAAGGTAGCGATAGTGACAGGCGGTGCGTCGGGAATCGGCAAGGAGACCTGCAGGGTATTCGCGGCAGAGGGAGCAAAGGTGGTCATCGCGGACTACAACGAGGCCGCGGGCCGGGCATTCGAGGCGGAGCTTACCGCTGCGGGGCACGCGGCTCTGTTCTTGCAGGTTGACGTGTCCTCAAGCGAGCAGGTAAAGAAGACTGTGGCTACGGTAGTCGAAAAGTTCGGGAGAATCGATATTCTCATCAACAACGCTGGCATAACCGCGGATGCTAGCCTTATGAAAATGACTGAGGAGCAGTGGGATCGGGTCATCAGCATTAACCTCAAGGGAGTGTTCAACTTCACCCAGGCGGTTGCGGCAGTGATGGCGCCCGCCGGCAAGGGGAAGATCGTGAGCGCCTCCTCGGTGGTTGGGATTCAGGGCAACTTCGGGCAGACGAATTACGTTGCTGCCAAGGCCGGCGTGATCGGGATGACCAAGGTATGGGCGCGCGAGCTCGGCAGGAAGGGCATACGCGTGAATGCTGTTGCCCCTGGCTTCATTCTGACTGACATGACTGCAAAGATGCCGGAGACTGTGCTCGATGGAATGAAGTCCAAGACCCCAGTGGGCCGGCTCGGGCTTCCAAAGGACATCGCGAACGCCTATCTATTCCTCGCCTCCGATGAGTCGGACTTCGTGAACGGGGCCGTTCTCTCAGTCGACGGAGGCGTGACAATCTAGCGTTCCGCATGCTCGCGGCGGAGGAGGAGAACATGGGCGGCTGTGGCGAAGTTGTGATGGCGTCCTTCGTGGTGCGATTCACGCAGGAGATTGATGAAGCTGGGGCTGCGATCGGCCAATCCGAATCGGTGGGAATCGAGGCTGAGGCCGTAGATCATGGCCAACGCCAGGCGCCGCCAAGATGGCGGGTGCTGGTAAGGCACATACAATCCGGCGAGGAGCGGCTTTTCACCGATTTTGCGCAAGCGATGGAGTTCATCGAGGGACGTGTAAGCGCCTTCGGCTATCAACACCAGCTCGAAAGGAGTCCAGAGGAATGAGAGAGGTCGTCATTACATCTGCGGTCAGAACTGCAATCGGCTCGTTCAATGGCACTCTGGCGCCATTCCAAGCCTGGGAACTCGGGGCTATCGCTATCAAGGAGGCACTGGCGCGTTCGAGTGTAGAGCCTGGAGCTGTGGATGAAGTATTCCTTGGAAGCATCCTAACTGGGGCGCAGGGCTCCAATCCCGCGCGTAGGGCATCTTTGAAGGCAGGCCTGCCAGTCGAGGTTCCCGCCACTACGTTGAATATGGTGTGCGGCTCCGGGCTGAAGTCAGTCGTGCTGGCTGCCCAGGCCATTGGGGCCGGCGATGACGAAATCGTGGTAGCTGGCGGGGCGGAGAGCATGTCCAACGCGGTTTACTTCATGGACAGCGCCAGATGGGGTATGCGCATGGGCCATGGCCAGATCAAGGACGAGATGATAATGAACGCCCTGTGGTGCCCGTTCGGCGACGTGCACATGGGAATCACGGCTGAGAACGTAGCGGCCAAGTACGGAATCACCCGCCAGGAGCAGGACGAGTTCGCCCTCGCAAGCCAGATCAAGGCGAACGCGGCCATCGCATCTGGTAAGTTCGAACGCGAGATCGTGCCTGTGGAGATTCCGCAGAAGAAGGGCGATCCGATTCTGTTCGCCAAGGACGAATATCCTCGGGCAGGCGCCACGATCGAGGGCCTCGCCAAGCTGAAGCCTGCGTTCAAGAAAGACGGAACAGTCACAGCTGGGAACGCATCTGGCATAAACGACGGGGCTGCAGCCGTGGTGGTGATGAGCGCCGAGCGTGCAGCGAAGCTTGGGATCAAGCCTCTCGCGGTGATCCGTTCCTATGGGTACGCTGGAGTAGAGCCATCCATCATGGGCATGGGCCCTGTTCCAGCCACGAAGAAGGCACTCGCCAAGATCGGCGCGGCCGTAGGCGACATGGACCTCATCGAAGCCAATGAGGCATTCGCAGCTCAGTCTCTGGGGGTTGCCCGGGAACTCAATTGGGACCCCACCCGTGTCAACGTCAACGGTGGGGCCATAGCTCTCGGCCATCCAGTGGGCGCGAGCGGCGCTCGCATTCTCGTTACGCTGATCCACGCACTCATAGACAGGGGCCTCAAGAAGGGCCTTGCCACTCTGTGTGTTGGCGGAGGGCAGGGCGTTTCCGCCGTGATAGAGATCGTCTGAGGGAGCCCTTGGCTAACGCAACTGTGGGACCCGGCCGGACCGGCGGAACTAGGACTGGGGGTTGGCTAGATGCTCGGCCAGCAGATCGTAAGCGGGCTCTCGGCGGGGTGCCTGTACGCCCTGGCGGCGCTGGGGCTAGTGTTGATATACCGCACAATGGACATAGTCAATTTCGCCCACGGCGAGATGGCCATGATATCCACGTTCGTTGCGCACACGCTGCTCGTGCGCGCAGGGCTTCCCTACGTCCTGGCCGCCCTCGGCGCACTCGTATTCGCTGCGCTATTCGGCATGATCGTAGAGCGTGTGTTCCTGAGGCCGATCCAGAACGGGCCGCTGATCAGCATGATGATAATGACACTCGGCCTACTCATGGTGCTGAGTGGAGCAGCCGGCTGGGTGTGGGGATTCGACCCAATGAGTTTCCCACGCGCAGTGCGAGGCGCGCCTCTCTTCGTCGGCGATCTCATCATCACCCGTGATACCCTCCTTGTGCTCGCAGTGACGCTGGCAATGGCGGGAGCGCTTTATGCGGTGCTCAGGTTCACCATGGCCGGCATTGCGATAAGAGCGACCAGCCAGAATTCCCGGGCCGCTCGGCTGATGGGGGTCCCTGTGCCGAGGGTATACTCGCTGACCTGGGGCATTAGCGCCGTGCTGGGGGCGGTGGCGGGGATACTCATCGCGCCTACTACGTTCCTGAGTCCGAGCATGATGGCGGAAGTGCAGATCAAGGCGTTCACAGCCGCTGTTCTCGGAGGCTTCACTAGTTTGCCTGGCGCCGTGTTGGGAGGCCTGCTTCTCGGGGTTCTTGAGAACATCGTGGCGGGCTACATATCGACTCAGCTGAAGAGCACATTCGCTTTTGCGCTCATCATGGTCGTCCTGTTCATCAGGCCAAACGGGCTTCTGGGCTCGACTCAGAGAAGGAAGGTGTGACGTATGAAGGATAGAGCATCTGGCAGCAGGGCGTGTGCGGATCGTGCAGCTTCTGCGGCTTCTGCGGCGAGGCCCGCAGCTGCCATCAGCGTCCGTGCGCGACATGGCTTCCTCTCAACGCCCACCAGCAAGAGACTCATGCTTGCTCTGGCTCTGATCCTGCTTCCTCTGATCACCGTGGCCGTGGATAGGGCGTATGTAGTCTACATCTATAGCCTCGTGATGGTGTACGTGATAGTTACCCTAGGACTGAACATCCTCACAGGATACACCGGGCAGATATCGATTGGGCACGCAGGGTTCATGGCCATATCGGCCTACGCTTCTGCGATCCTTACAGGCCGGTTCGGATTACCGTTCCCAGTCGCGATGATCCTGGCGGCGCTGCTATCGGCAGTCGTTGGCCTTGGCCTTGGAATCCCGGCGCTGAGGCTGAGAGGGCATTACCTGGCCATTTGCACTCTCGGTTTCGGTGTTGCGGTGAGCCAGCTCTCGGCGGTGTGGGAGGCTTTCACAGGAGGATACCAGGGTATGAAAGTGCCCACCGCCTCGGCCTTAGGGTTTAGGTTCGACACCGACCTCCGCTATTACTACCTTGCTCTTGTTGTGACATGGCTGCTGATTGAAGCGGCTAGGAACATGCTTCACACGCGACCTGGCCGGGCCCTGATGGCTGTTCGGGATAGCGAAGTGGCGGCGCAGGCTATGGGGATAAACCTGTCCAAGTACAAGGTGGCCGCGTTCGCCATAAGCGCCTTTTACGCCGGAATGGCAGGGAGCCTTTACGCGCATCTGGTGAAATACGTGAGCCCCTTCGACTTCAGCGGCGCAGTGTCCATGACTTTGCTTGCCTCCATTGTGGTGGGCGGATTGGGCAGTGTTCCAGGTTCAATACTGGGAGCGGTGTTCATGACCCTGCTTCCCCACGTGTTCAGCCGCGTGAAGAATCTGCCCTTGGTTCTATCAGGGATCTCGCTGATCCTCGTGGTGCTGTTCCTGCCATATGGGCTCGTGAGCCTACCGTGGCGCATTAGGAGCCTCAGATCTGGTGTGAAGAGGGGTGCGAGCCATGGCGATGCTTGAGCTCAATGGGGTTACCGTTAGGTTCGGCGGGCTTGTTGCAGTGAACTCCCTGAGCTTCAAGGTGGAGAAGGGAGATATACACGGTCTGATTGGACCCAACGGGGCTGGCAAGAGCACCGTCTTCAACTGCATCAGCCGTTTCATCAGGCCCGAGGAAGGAAGTATTTTCTTCGCCGGCAGACCTCTGGACTGCGAACCCCACGATGTAGTGCTCCGCGGCATCGGCCGGACTTTTCAGAACGTGGAGCTGTTCCGCGGCCAGACAGTGATGGACAACATCCTTCTCGGGATGCACACTGCCGGCGCCGCTGATTTCATCGGAGGGGCCTTCCTCTCGCGAAGGGTGAAAGCCGAGGAGGTGGAACTCCGGCTGCGAGCCGCTGAGGTCCTGAAGTTCCTTGGGATTGCCGAGTACGCGGCACGCCCGGCGCTTGGCCTGCCGTATGGCGTGCAGAAACTGATCGAGCTCGGTAGGGCTCTGGCTCTGCGTCCAAGCATGATCCTTCTAGATGAGCCCGTGGCGGGGATGAATCCAACAGAACGGGTTGAGCTCGCGAAGGTGATAAGGCGGATAAGGGACGAATTCCAGATGACGGTCCTCCTAGTGGAGCACGACATGTCGTTCGTTATGGGCCTGTGCAACGCGATCACCGTGATGAACTTCGGCAGCAAGATCGCGGAGGGGACCCCTTCGGAGGTGCAGAGAAACCCGTCGGTTATCCAAGCATACCTCGGGGAGGACACAGAAGATGCTGCGACTAAGTAAGCTCCAGGTCAACTACGGCATGGTCTCTGCACTCACTGACGTGTCTCTCGAGGTCCGCGAGGGCGAAATAGTGGCCTTGCTCGGTGCAAACGGAGCTGGGAAGACCACCACACTAAGGGCGATCTCAGGCATATGCCGACCGGCCTTTGGAAGCATCGAGTTTGCAGGCAAGCGCATCGATGGCTGCCCGCCCGAACGCATAGTCTCGTTAGGCATCGTGCAGGCGCCGGAGGGACGGCAGGTCTTCCCGGAGCTGTCAGTGAAGGAGAACCTCCTGATAGGGACCTACTCGCGCCGCGATCGCAGGAGCATCCCCGATGACTTCACACGGGTGTATGCGCGTTTCCCCATCCTGAAGGAGCGGGAAACCCAGCCGGCCGGCACCCTGTCCGGAGGAGAACAACAGATGCTGGCGATCGGCCGCGCTCTCATGGCCAGTCCGAGGCTGCTTCTCCTTGACGAGCCTTCTCTCGGACTCGCGCCCATAGTCACGAGGCAGATATTCGATATCATTAGGACCCTCAATGATGAGGGCACGACAATACTCCTCGTTGAGCAAAACGCCCGGCTGGCCCTGGCCATCTCGAAACGGGCCTACATTCTTGAGATAGGCAAAGTTGTCCTATCCGGCCGGAGCGAAGAGCTTATGAAGAGCGAGGAGGTGAAGCGGTCTTACTTGGGCGGGAATGCGGGCAGGTAGTCGCACTTGGGTCCTGCGTGTTCAGATGACAAATATGTGGAGGCGAAAAGCATGAAGAAGTTCTGGCTTTCGGTCTCGGCGTGCCTCGTCGCTCTTCTCCTAGTGACCATCCCCGGCACGATCATCGCCGCGCCAGTGCCTGGCATAACTGCTGACCAAGTCCTAATTGGGGCATTCCAGGATCAGTCCGGGCCGGCTGCTGTCGTTGGCATCAACATGCGTAAGGGCATGGAGGCCTACTTGAACTGGATCAACGCCCAGGGCGGCGTCAATGGCAGGAAGATCAAGCTCATCGTGGAGGACGACGGGTTCCAGGCATCCCGTTCAATCGCCGCCACAAAGAAGCTCGTGGAGCAGGACAAGGTGTTCGCGCTCGTGGGCACTCTGGGGACTCCCGGATTGGCTGCGACTATCGACTACATCGTGGAGAAGGACGTGCCCTCGATCTATCAGGGGAGCGGCATTTCGTCTCTTGCGTACCCTCCCAAGAAGCAGTTCTTCCCGGTCCAGCCCAACTACATCAGTGAAGGCCGCATCATCGCCCAGTACGTGGTTGAGCACCTCAAGCACAAGCGGATCGCGGTTGCGTGTGAGCAGACCGATATCGGATCCCAGGGCCTTCGCGGCGTGAAGGACCAGCTTTCCAGGTACAACATGGAGCCTGTGGAGGTCGTCAACTTCGGCGCCGCCGACGTGGACTTCAGCTCTCAGATCCTCAAGCTGATCAAGGCCAAGCCTGAGTCGGTCATCATCTACTCAACCCTGAAGCCGTGCGCCGGTCTCCTGAAGCAGGCGGCCACGATGGGCCTGAATGCCCAGTTCCTGACCACTTACGTCAACGCCGATCCCGTTCAGATGCCTGCCCTCGCCGGCGAGGCGTGCGTGGGCCTGATCGCCCCAGGATGGGTGCCCGTGCTCGGAAACGACGCCGATTCCGCCAAGTACCTTGAGATCTATCAGAAGAGCTTCCCGAAGGAGATGCCGAGCGCCTTCGCCGCTGCCGGTTTCATTGCGGCTGAAGTCTTCACCGAGGGCCTGAAGCGGGCCGGCAACAACCCCACCCGAGAGGGACTCATTGCAGCAATGGAGACCTTCAACGATTGGGACGGCATCATGGCAAAGGGAATCACCTACACCCCAGAGTTCAGGTCAGGCAAGGCTTCGATGTACTTCATGAAGTTCATGAAGCCCAAGTTCGAGCAGGGTTCAGTCGAGGTCATCTCCGAGTGGATCAAGCTGAAGATATGACCTGGGCAAGCCTGAGCTAGGACAATTGATCTAGGGCTATCGATCTGAGACCATCGATCTGGAACTGCAAGGCCCGGGCGACAGGCGAGAGTCCTGCCGCCCGGGCCTTATACCTGTTGCGATACGCTGAACCCTAAATGCGGCTCTCGGCTGTGCGGCCCGCGCTCCTGCCTAAACCGGATTCATCCCTTCTGCAAGAAGGATCTCCCTCAGCCGATCCGGGCCCGGGAGTGGCGGCTACGGCGATCACGAGGAAACCAGCCGCTGTGACCGTCACTTTTGGGGCGCTAGACGGGATGGCGCTGATGCAGGATTAGTCTGTGTGACGGTGAATGCATATTGCGGCGCGTACTACACCTAGCAGGTACGGCGCGATTGCTGCGTGATGCAGCGTGTTGCTGTGTGGTGTAACACCTGCCCGGCTGGGCACGTTTTTGAAATCAGGTGATGGCCTTGTCTGGCGTTCTGCCTCAAGCTCAGGAGAGGGTTCAGCCACGTCCGCGGGCCCGAGATATCGGAATACACACAGGGATACTCGAGCCAGGCGCGTACAACGCAATAACTGATGTGCCCGGGGTAATGGTGGGGCACTGTACCATTTCGAGAGGCGAGGGGAAGTTGGTCCGCGGGGAGGGGCCTGTGAGAACAGGCGTCACCGCGATACTGCCTCACGATGGGAATCTGTTTCAGGAGAAAGTGCCTGCTGCTGCCTACGTTCTGAACGGTTTCGGCAAGTCCATAGGGATCTGCCAGGTGAACGAATTGGGCAACATTGAGACGCCGATAGTGCTGACGAACACGTTGAACGTGGGGATCGTCGCCGACGCGGTCGTCGAGTGGTCACTTGGGCAGAACCCGGAGATCGGCGTGAACACCGGGACCGTCAATCCCGTGGTGGGAGAGATCAACGATGGCAGCCTCAACGACATTCAGGGGCGACACGTTCACAAGGAAGATGTGTTTTCGGCGATACGGAACGCCTTCTCAGGGCCCGTTGACGAGGGTTCGGTCGGAGCAGGCGCCGGAAGCAGTTGCATGGGGTGGAAGGGCGGCATCGGCGCCGCGTCCAGGTTGCTTCCGGGGAAGCTGGGAGGATTCACCGTCGGCGTGCTTGTGCAGTCGAACTTCGGAGGTGTGCTCACTGTAAACGGGGCTCCTGTTGGGCGCGAGCTTGGGCGGTTTGCGTACAAGGAGTGCCTCGAAGAGAGACTCCCGGAGAGTCCTGATGAACATCTTGAGAACGGATCGGCTGTCGGGCCGGTAGACGATGGCTCGGTGATGGTGATCATCGCCACGAATGCGCCCATGGACCACCGCCAGCTCAGGCGGCTGGCGAAACGGGCGGGCATGGGCCTTGCCAGGACGGGATTCTTCGGCAGCAACGGCTCCGGCGACTTCTTCATTTCCTTCTCAACAGCGCAGCGAGTTCCGCACTCATCCGGCTCGGCGGTGCTAACGACTGCAGTGATGAGCAATGACGCAGTATCAGCCCTTTTCCTTGCAGTCGTGGAAGCGACGGAGGAAGCGGTGCTCAATTCCATTCTCAGAGCCACAACGGTTGTGGGGCGAGACGGAAATACCGTCGAGGCGATAAACATAGACGACTTGCTGCGGGTCATGCGCAAGTACAACACGCTGAACTGGCATGAGACTCTTCCGCCGAGGGGTCGCGCGTGAGAATTGGAGGTTGGGGCCACCTGGCCCTACTTCACAGCCGTGATCATCGGATTGTCATCAATCGGCGCTGGCATTCCCACAACAACCTGAACTGCTGGACGCAATACCTCGTCCACCTGTTCCAGGCTGCTCGGGCGCTTCGCCTCTGGCAGATTGCTGTACAGCCGGGATGCGAATGCGCCGCCGCTGTGGTAGGGAGGACCTCCGTGAATCCGACCTCAGTGAGCCTCGCACTCAGCTCCGTGCAGCGCATCGAGAAGGCCAGCCGTCCCCGGGGCCGTAGTCCAGCAACCCTCCGCCTTCGCCCTGAGTGGCGAGGAGGAAATCGAGTATGTGCCCGCGGTCATTCCAGTGGGACCTGCGCGCAGTGTCGAAAGGCCGGTACACGATGGGCAACTCCCCGCCTGACTGAGATTCCATGTCATCGTAGATGAACCGCTCCGAAGTGCATTGCTCCGGCGCCAAGGTTCGCTTGATCCAATCGATTGCGTCCACTTCATCGACTCCCTCAGATGTGATAGTCCACATATGGCAACAGGCATCTGTTCGGTATCTGCAGGGTGCTTTCCTGTCGGCGTCAGGCGCATGGGGTGGACTGCGGTTGAAGGATATGGGCTGCGCGAGTAGAACAGACACGCAGCAGGCGAAGGGAATTGAGGTGATCCAGAGTGACCGGCAGAGATACATACGTAGTTGGCCGCTGGGCGTCGATAGTGGCAGCTAGCGCCGTTGCGCTGTTTGCGGCCCTTCTGGCAGTTGGCCTTACGGGTCATCACACAGAGATGCTCTCGTACGGAACATGCATCATCCTTGCGTGGGGGTTCGTGGCCATGATGGCGTCGGTCAACAGATGGGCGCCACGCGAGAAGCGCGTGTGGAGCCAGATTAGCCTATCGTTTGCCATTATGTACGCGGTCCTGGTCAGCGCCTGCTACTACACGCAGCTCACTGTGGTGCGCGCTGGCGCCGCGCTGCTCTCCCGCGAGGCCCTGAACCTGTTGAGCTTCAATGCCGGTTCGGTGATGTTCGCCGTCGACATGCTTGGGTATACGCTCATGGCCCTGTCCACCTGGTTCGCAGCGCCTGTGTTCACAGGGGCGAAGAACGGCCTGTGGCTATCGAGGCTGTGCACTATCCACGGATTGCTGGCGGTTCCCACCGTCGTCTACCCATTGCTCATGTCGGCGCCGCAGGGGGAGGCCACGACCCGAGCGGTCCGCCTTGGAAGCATCGCCCTTTTGGCCTGGTGTGCTGTGTTCATACCCATACCGCTGCTTCTGGCCTCGCTGTTCGGGGGCCGGGCCGTGCGCAGAGAGGGCGGACGCGCCAAGCCGAGGGGTTGAAAACTGATGCCTGATGTCAATACGTGCTGTCGATGCCTGATGGCGATGCATCAGCTATTCTAGCGCAGGAGGTGCTTCATAATGGCAGACCCAGGCGATATCACAATCCGGGAGTATGTGGAGATGCGCTTGCCGGAACTGACGGCGCTGGATCGCGATCACACCGTGTTTCTTATCAGCGTGAGCCCTATCGAAGTTCATGGACCCCACCTTCCTGTAGGGACCGACGTGTTCATCTCAGAGGACTTGGTCATCCGATACGCCGTCGAGTTGCACAAGAGTCACCCGGAGCTGGCGTTCGTGAAGCTGCCTCCGCTGTACGCGGGATCAGACGCCCTTCCAGTGAAGGGGTCGCTTTCGGTGCCGGCGGCCCATGTGGAGGGCGTTCTTACTGCGTACGGAAAGGGCCTTGCGAGGCAAGGCTTCCATTACCTGTTCGTGGCCGATAACCATGGCGGGCCGAGGCATCAGATGGCCACTGAAGCAGCTGCCAGGAGGCTGTGGCGCAATCACAGATTCTATCTGATCGACCCGTTCAACCTAGACTTTCGCTACATGGTGCAGCATGATCCGGGTTTTATGAAGAAGACCGGCTTGGGCCCTGGAGTGTGCGGTGACGACCCAGATAGCCACGCCGGGACGAACGAGACATCCCTGATGCTTGCATCATGCCCGGAGCGGGCGCCCGCGAACTATCGCGAGGCAGCGCCGTCGCTGCCGCCGCCGGTTAAGGGCGGCGCGGCTTTGACGGCTGGCCTTGGCAGGTTCCTGCGGGCTCTGGGCGGGCGTGTTCTCGGACAGGACCTTGAGCACCTGGCCAACACCTTGGCCTGGGTGAGCGATCCCAACATGGTTCCATACATGGGCGATCCGAGCAGGGCGACGCGCGAGGCTGGCGAGGCAATGATCGCCGCACGGGTGAAGGTAGCCACAGAACTCTTCGAGCGCGCTCTTGCTAGCGGAGGCGCTGACCCTGTGCATATCGCCCCCATGCTATGGGGCATACGATTGATGCGGCGGCTGCCGGAGTAGCGAGCAATGGCTCGGGTCACGGAGGATTGAGGACGGACAATGCAGATACGGTTCCTGGGGGGCGCACGGGAAGTCGGCGCCTCGTGTGTGCTTGTGACGACTGCTGCGGGGCGCAACATACTCCTGGACTGCGGTGTTAGGGTGAACGAGGAAGGCACGGGGATGCTCCCGAACCTAGAGCCCTTAAACGACGTGACCATCGACTCCATAATCATCTCCCACGCGCACCTCGACCACTGCGGCGCTCTGCCCGTGGTCGCGAAGCTGTCGCCCGGAACCTGGGTGCATGCAACGAACGCCACGCGCGACATCGCCAAGGTGATGCTGTACGATGCGATCAAGGTGGCGGAGTTCAGGGAGGGGCTAAGCCTCTACGATGACAGCGACGCGGAGCGAGCCCTCGATGCCACAATGACCCATGGATACGGCGCTTCATTTGAAGCCGCTCCTGGAGTGCAGGCCATGTTTCTGCCGGCCGGGCACATACTAGGGGCTGCGGCGGTGCTGCTCCAGATGGATGAAGGGACTCTCCTGTACACTGGCGACTTCACCACGTTCGAACAGGAGACCGTGGGGATGCAGAAGTTCAGCCATGGTCTGCGGCGGGGCGTGGATGTCGTGATCACCGAGGCTACGTACGGATCGCGGTTACATGCGCCGAGGGTGCAGGAGGTTCAGAGGCTACTGGATGCGATAGGCGCTGCAGCCGAAAACGGCGGTCGCACCCTGATTCCCGCCTTCGCACTTGGGCGCGCTCAGGAGATCATCCTTGCCCTCCGCAATTACATCCGCAGGACGAAGAAGAAGATCCCCGTGTACGTCGATGGGCTGATCAGGAATGTGAACCTCGTATTTGAGCGGAATCCGAACTATCTCGCCGAGAGGTACAAGAGGGAAGTCCTCCGAGGGGATGATCTGTTCTACACAAATGGCATCGAGGCTATCGACAGCAAAGCCAAGCGCGACAAGATCCTAGCGTCAAATGGACCGTGGGTCGCCATCGCAAGCTCGGGCATGCTCACCGGAGGCGTGTCGCCCATCTACGCCGAGAGAATCGTGCAGGATTCCGGAAACCTTCTTGCCATAGTGGGCTACCAGGATGAGGAGTCGCCAGGACGGAAGCTCCTAGATCTTGCTGCTAAGCCCGAGGTGGATCGGAAGGTGGTGCTGAACGGTTCGGAGCGCCAAGTGAAGTGCAAAGTGGAGGGCTTCGGGCTGTCGGCCCACGCGGATTCGTTCGGGATAGTCGCATCAGTGAAAGCCTTGCAGCCACGATTGGTTCTGGTAAATCATGGGAGCGACGAATCGCTCTCGGCCCTCGCGGAATCCCTTGCGGATCAAATGCCAGAGGCGCGAGTTGAGATCGCAGCGGTTGGGCAGGCGCACGAGTATGCTCCTTCCCAATCGACAGGTGCGGGCAGGTCGGATGGGCCGCAACTAGGCGTGCCGAGCGCCTCGAGAAGATACTCGCTGAACCCGCATGTGCAGGAGATTGCTCTTGATAGGGAGGACCATCTTGATCCAACAGAGCTTTGGCGTCATCTTCTGGCCAACGGAGTGGGCGGAACGGCAGTGACGGTTGGGGACCTGCTCACTGTATGGCATGGCCGGCGCGAACTGGGCGACGACGAGAAGCAGCAGTTCCGACAGGCAGTGCGCGATGATCGGCGCTTCATGCCCGCCGCTGGCAATCCCAACTTGGTGCACGTGCTCACAGAGGCTGAGTACACTGATGCGGTCACGCCTCACCCCATGGAGCAGAACGCCGCCAGGTCCCTAGTGCAGGAACGGCTTGGCCGATGCGGCTTGCAGAGGCTGGGGTTCGGAAGCGATGGGACGATCACTCTCTACTTTCCCACCCCGGAGTACGCGAAGCGATGCGCCGATATCATTGAGCGTATCCGGGACGAGACCGTCAGGAAGGTGGATGTGGCCCAGACTGTCAACGCTGAGTTCATCAAAGCGAAGCTGAGATCGGAACTTGCCGCTGGTTTTGGCTTTTCGCTTGAACGGGACCCTTCCTTCCAGGGCGACGTGGTTACGGTCAGATTGCCCGAGTCATGCGACGGCGACCCTCGAAGCGGGCTCACCCTGGAGGACTACATAGCGGCCTTCGAGGACGAAACAGGGCTCAAGCTGATATTCAGGAGCGATGGAACGCTCCAGGATGCCCAGTCGGCTCTGGGCGCGGCAGGCGCGGCAAGCGCGGCAGCCGATGATGTGACGGTGACGGTCGCGGCGTCGGCTGCGGTGGCCGCACCGATCACTGGCAACTTCCCGAGGCTCGAACAGAATGTGGCCAAGGGTGCGGTTGAGGAGGCCTTCGCGAGCCGGCCTCACAGGCCCAAGGTGGGAATATACCGCGAGGAAGGTGTCCTGGCGCTATCGTTTGTCAGCCCGCAGGTGGGGCATAGGTACGACGGCCTTCTACAGGAACTTGAGCGGACCACCGGTTGGCGCCTGCAGGTGCAGGCGAGTGTGAGGGTGAACGAACTGGCCGAGGCGGCAAGGAGCCTGCTGCGCGCTCGGGGGATGGGCGATATGAAAGTTGGAGTATTCGAGGGGTACGCAGAGGCCAGGAGCTCTGTGCATATCGACGACGACACGGCCTCGGCGCTCAATGAGGAATACCGGCGGCAGACAGGATTCGAGCTGCGGTTCAGAAGGGTCTGAGGCACTCGTGAAACCTGGCCCTGCACTGCCTGCCGATCACAGGGATCCGTCCAGGTATGCCGTGACCTCACTGATCTCGCCAAGGGCGCAGATTTCATTTCAAGGAGGGCGATTGAATGCTCGACCTTCTCAGAAAGGTGCTTGCCGGGAGTTCCGGCTATGTCGAGATCCGGCGCCACAAGCGGGTGCAGACGGCCGTCGATGCCAGGAATGGCGCCCTTTTTCGTGTGGAACGGAAGACCCAGGCCGGAGCTGGGGTGAGATGCCTGGTGGATGGCTGCTGGGGATTTGTGTCTACTACCGAGGTCACCGAGGATGGGCTTCGGAAGGCGATCTCAGAGGCTCAGGAGGCAGCGCGAGCGGGGTCACTGCTCAGGCGCGAAAAGGCCGTCCTGGCCCCTGCCAAGCTTGCCAAGGGGGATCTGGAATATTACAACTCGGTGGGCCAGCCAGGGATCGCGGAGATCATCGGAGTCGTGATGGATACGGAGAGGCGGATGCGCGAACGCTCGCCGTTGGTTGTTGGGAGCATTGTGAGGTACAACCAGTATGAAGACGAGAAGTACATCGCCGCCTCGGACGGGGCGGCCGTTCATATTCGCGACAACAAGCCCAGCTTCCATATTTCGGCCACTTGTGCCCGCGATGGTAAGCTGGAGATGGCCACCGAGACGTGTGGGGTTACCGGTTCGTGGAAAGACCTGATCCGGAAGGCAAGCCCCGAGGCGCTCGCGGATAAGGCGGTGGAGCTTGCAGTTGGCAAGCTCGATGCCGGTTACGCGCCTGGCGGCCTGTACACTGTGATCCTAGACCCGATGCTCGTGGGCGTGTTGTCCCATGAGGCCATAGGCCACACTGTTGAGGCGGATTTCGTGCTCAGCGGCTCGGCGGCTCGAGGGAAGATCGGCCAGAAGGTCGCTTCGGAGCTGGTCACCATGGTTGACGATGGCACTCTGGCTGGGGCGTCCGGCATGGTTCTGGCTGACGACGAGGGCGTGGCTGGTCAGCCCACTGTCATAATCGATAAGGGCATCCTCAGGGAGTATCTGCACGACCGTGAGACGGCCGCTTCCTTCGGCGCGGAGCCTCGCGGGAACTCCCGAGCCTTCACCTATCGAGATCAGCCCATTATCAGGATGACGAACACCTTCATACAGAGCGGATCAGGGAACCTGGATCAGATGATAGCCGAGATAGACCATGGGCTCCTTCTCAAGGGACTGGGCCAGGGCGGACAGGCCGATTCGACGGCGGAGTTCATGTTCGGCGTGGCCGAGGCCTACAAGATCAGCCACGGCAAGGTCGGGCAGATGGTCAAGGGGATAAGCATCTCTGGCCAGGCGTTCGAAGTGCTGCAGAGCGTGGATGCGGTCTCGTCCGATTTCGAGATGGCCATGGGCGCCGGACACTGCGGGAAGTGGCAGCCTGCCAAGGTCGATGCCGGCGGACCATACCTGCGCTGCCGGGTCACCATTGGAGGCCAACATGAGTAGGGGAGGGAGCAGCTTGAGAGGGCTCGGCCTCTGCCAGCGTTTGGTTGAACGTGCTTTGGCTATGGGGGCTGACGGAGCGGAGGTGTTCTACCGCAAGGCCCGAACGCTTGAGGCCGTATTCGAGAAAAATGATCTACAAGTGCCCAAGGGTGATGCATACGAAGGAATAGGAATACGAGTGACGCGCACAGGCGGGAGCGGCGCCTCGGGGACGGGCCGTGCACACTGCGCGCGCGGTGCGAACGGTGCGAAGCAGGGCTTCGCGGCCACCAACATCCTGTCGGACGAGGCGCTCGACGACTCCCTGAGGGCGGCCATGGCTATCGCTGAGGCATCGCCTGAAGACCCAAATGTCTGGCTTCCTCAGCCTTCACCTGTGTACGCAGTGCCCGGACTGTGCGATGATTCCGCCTACGGGATCACTCTTCGCGATGCTCTGGAGCAGGGCCGGGCATTCGTGGATTCCGCGCGCGGCTACGATCCCAGGGTCACGGTGGACTCAGCCAGCTACAGTGTGGAGCTGGCCGAGAAGGCCATCGCGAGTTCAACAGGCATTGGCCTTTCGGAGAGGCGGACTACGTTCAGCTGCGTGGGGATGGGCTTTGCCGTCGATGGCGAGTCTATGTCCTCTTTTGATCTGGAGGTTGCAGCCTCCTGCCGGAAGGACGGCATCGACCCAGCGGCGGCAGGCCGCAGGCTCGGCGAGAAGGTCGTGGCTTCCCTGGGCGCTTCCACGGCGCCAGGTTTCAAGGGCAGCGTGATTATCACTCCATACGCAGCGATGGATTTGATCATCGAGCCAGTGCTCTTCTCGGTCAATGCTGAGAATGTGCAAGGAGGCAGATCCAGGTGGAAGGGGATGCTCGGTTCGGTGGTCGCATCGCCGCTGCTATCCATCGTCGATGACCCGGGAATGCCAGGAGGCGTCAGTTCCACGTCGTTCGACCGCGAGGGGACGCCTCCGCGCGCTCTCGAGATCGTAAAGGACGGCGTGCTCGGCAGCTATCTGCACAACTGCCGCACCGCACGGAAAGATGGAGTAGCGTCGAACGGCCATGCAGCTGGAGGAGATGAGAATCTGCCTGAAGTGGGCCCCACCAATGTCATTATCGCCTCCGGCAGGACGCCGCTTTCGGACATGATTCGCAACTGCTCCAAGGCCCTGATCGTGAACAGGTTCTCCGGAAATGTGGATCCCGTGAGCGGCGATTTCTCCGGGGTGGTCAAGGGCGGTCAGTATATCGCAGCAGGCGCTGTGGTGTGTCCAGTGAAAGAGGCCATGATCGCTGGGAACATATATGAGCTTCTGAAACAGGTAGTTGATCTGTCGAAGGAGACCCTGGCGATTGCCGAGTTCACGGTTCCATACATTCAGCTAGACGGGTGTTCTGTTACTGGTAAGTAGAGGGTCTCATCTCGGGCCTATGCACCGTGTATGGAAAGTGCTGTGCTGGTCCGATTGTCGTTGCGTTGTGTTGACTGCGTTCTCTGTGAGGCCGCCGTGGGCTGGGCGGCGAGGGGGGATTTACATGAAAAGGCTTCTTAAGGCAGTGCTGATCCTGGTCGCTGCCGTGATGCTGGCTTTCGCGGGATTTGTGGCAGTGGTGTCTATCACCGACTATCGGCCCGCGCCCGTTGAGGATGTGGACGTGGACAACCAACGCTCTGGGGTGCTCGATGCAGATCGCGAATTTGCGATCACCACCTTCAACATCGGTTACTGTGGTCTGGACAAGGAAACCGACTTCTTCATGGATGGCGGGACGATGTCGAGGGCCATCAGCAAAGAGCACGTCCTTGCGAGTTTGGACGGGGTGCTGAGGTTCCTGCAGGGGGCGAACTCCGATTTCTTCTTCATACAGGAGATAGACAGAAGGAGCACGCGGAGCTACAACGTGGATGAGTATGATGCAGTCACGAAGAGCGTGCCGGAGTACGCTGCATCCTTCGCTGCCAATTACAAGGTGGGGTGGGTGCCTGTGCCCGTGATGCGGCCCCATGGGCGGGTCCTGGGCGGGCTGGCGACTCTATCGAGGTTCGAGGCAGCGAGGTCACGCAGGTTTTCGCTGCCCGGCGTCTACTCCTGGCCCACACAGCTCTTCATGCTGGATAGATGCCTCTTGGAGAGCAGGATTCCGCTGACCAGCGGGCGCGAACTGGTTCTTGCCCATCTTCACCTCGAAGCTTACGATAAAGGCGGTACAATACGCGACCAGCAGCTCGGCTTCGTGAAGGATTACGCCGAAGCTGAGCTTGAGAAGGGCAACTACGTGGTCATCGGCGGCGATTGGAACCACATGCTTTCTGAGAATGCAGAAGAGAAGCGGGCTGCCGCGGGCGATTCGTGGCCAAGCTGGCTGCAGACACTTCCGGATGACTTCACGCCCGATGGGTATGCCTGGGCGTATGACGAGTCGACGCCAAGCAACAGAGGCGTCGACGCCCCCTATGACCCCGGGAGATCATTCCTTGTGACGATAGATGGATTCCTTGTTTCAAACAACATTGAGATCGTGAGCGTGCATGGGCACGACCTCGGGTTCGAGTACAGCGACCACAACCCGGTCACTGCTGTTCTCAAGCTGAAGGAGCGAAGCCATTGAGGGGGGCCTGCCAGGCGCATGCTTATGAGCAGACTTGGATTATCCACTGCGTTCAGACTCTCGGTTTCCAGTTCTGAAGCCAGGTGATAGCTGGTTTAAGAGGCCGGGCTGAGCATGGATTTCCTTGACTTAGGTGTATGGCGTGCATATAATGAACGCAAGTCAACTGGGACGGCCAGACTTGTGATCATGGCAGGAGGGAGAACACTATATGCTGAAGAGGACGATTCTGACTATTGCGGCATGTCTTCTGATCGTAACCGCGTCAGTCTCGGTCATTGGGGCGACCCCGGTGAACGGCGGGACCCTGAAGATTGCTGCCACATCTATGCAGCAGCTCGATCCGTACAAGACCGCCGCCAATGATGAGACCAACCTGTGTGGGCTCGTATTCGACCCCCTGGTAATCATCAGCAAGGACAACTTCATGCCCATACCGCATCTTGCAGAGAAGTGGGAGACGCCGGATGATCTCACATGGATCTTCCGAATCCACAAGGGTGTGTATTTCCAGGAGGGCAACGACATCTTCAAGAAGGGCGCAAAGCGCGAAGTCACTGCAGATGATGTTGTCTACTCCATCAACCGGTTCCTCAAAGTGAGCACCAAGTTCACCCTCGGCGATATCAAGAGCGTAAAGGCACTGGATCGCTACACTGTGGAGATCAAGACTCCGACGCCGTCTCCATTCCTGGTGGCCGACTCCAATCGGCTGGCGAGCGTAGGAATTGTCCCACATGAGGCCATCGAGAAGCTGGGCGAGGATGGCTTTGCCAAGCGCCCCATAGGCTCTGGCCCCTTCCAGCTCAAGAGCTTCTCTCCTGACCAAGGCGCGGTGCTTGAGCGCAACCCCAACTACTGGTTGCCCGTGCACATCGATAAGGTGGAATTCGTAGTCATCCCAGACCCGACGGTCCAGATAATGGCGCTGACTGCGGGCGAGGTTGACGTGGTTCCGTATCTGTTCAACATCGACGCTATGGCGACTGTCGCCAAGAACCCCAAGCTTGAGACTATGGGACGCGGCGGCTCATACAGGGGCCTCGGCTTCAACGTGACGAAGCCTCCCTTCAACGAGCTGGCAGTGCGCGACGCCATATCAAAGGCAATGGATATCGACGCGGCCTTCAAGGCGGTTGTGGCGCCTCACGGCGAGCGAGCCTACGGACAGTGCGCGCCTTGGCTGCCGCATGGCTATGACCCGACCCTCAAGAGCCTTTGGAAGTACGACCCCAAGGAGGCCCTCGCCATTCTGCAGAAGGCAGGATTCCGCGATACCAACGGCGATGGAATTCTCGATCGCAATGGCCAGCCTCTCAAGGTGGAGATACGAACCATACCCGGATCCCAGGTGCGCGTACTGACGATCCTCGCTACCCAGCTCAAGCAGATAGGAATCGATGCATCAGTAATGCAGCAGGATTCCGCGGTGTGGGTGTCTGATATCGTTGACGGCAACGCCGGAGTCTTCTTCGACTTCAGCTTCGCCGGAACCACTGGTCTGCACTCGCTCTTCCACAGCAGTTCGATCGGCAGGACAAACGGCCACTTCTACTCCAATGCGACCGTGGACTCACTGCTGGATCGAGCTCTTGCCACTACCGATATCAACAAGATCACGAGCCTGTGGAAGCAGGCGCAGCGGCAGATCATGATGGACCGAGCCTCGATACCGCTGTACTTTGAGTGGGGTTACTCGATTGTAAACAAGAAGGTAAACGACTTCGTGCCGCCGTGGGGTGGTCTGCACCTAGTGAGCATGGAAAACAACGTGTGGATCTCAAAGTAACTAGTACGCTCGGCATGTTGTTCCGAGTGTGAAGTCGAACCCAGGGAGCTTTGGCGGGGAGGGCGGGCTTTCCAGGCGGCGAGGCTTGGAATGCGGACCCCTCCCCTCTGAAGTTAAGAGGGGAAGAACGCAATTGGCGAGATTCATTGTCCGTCGCCTGCTGGCGACGATACCAGTTGTCATCGGCATCACCTTCATAGTGTTCGCCATGGTGAGTTTCGCCCCGGGGGACGCTCTCAAGCTGATGCTCGGTTCAGAGACGGTGAATGTGGAGAATGTGGAGCGCCTGCGAAAAGAGCTTGGCCTGGATAGACCGTGGTACGAGCAATACCTGAGCTACATGCGCGGCCTGCTCCATGGGGATATGGGAAGGTCGATCGTGTACCACCGCCCCGCTGCCGACCAGATACGGGAGAGGTTTGGGAACACTGCAATCCTCGCCGTAAGCTCAACGCTCTTCGCGCTGGCGGTGTCGATTCCTCTGGGGGTGCTCGCTGCGGCCAATCGGCGCAGCTGGGTGGATTACACGGCCACCACCCTTGCCATGCTGGGAGTGTCGCTTCCAGGTTTCTATCTCGGCATTCTAATGATCATCCTGTTTGGAGTGAAACTCGGATGGCTTCCGATCAGGGGCATCGGCGCAACTGGGGCAGGCGTGTGGGCGTATGTCAGGCACCTCATCATGCCGTCCATAACTCTCGGCAGCGGCATGGCTGCCATCCTTACTCGCCTCACAAGATCGTCGGTGCTGGAGGCCTTGTCCCAGGATTTCGTGCGCACTGCTAGAGCCAAGGGAGTGCATGAGCAGATCGTTCTCTACAAGCATGCACTCCGCAATGCGTTGCTGCCAGTGGCTACCACCTTCGGCATGCAGTTTGGCGCCCTGCTTGGCGGCGCAGTGATAACTGAAACCATTTTCTCATGGCCAGGTATAGGCATGCTCGCAGTGAATGCGGTAAAGCAGCGTGACATCCCCCTGATCCAAGGGACCACGCTCGTTTTCGCCCTCTGCTTCGTGCTCGTGACGCTTGCAGTTGACATACTATACGTCTTCATCGATCCGAGGATCAGATATGAGTAAGGATACGGGTGTAATGCAGGAAACAAAGAGAACGATCAGATCTGAGTTCGCGCACGTTGTACGCGTGTTTCTAAGGCACAGGCTCGGAGTCATCGGCGTGGTCATGCTGTTGGCGTTCATCGCGTCTGCAGTGTTTGCGCCGGTGGTCGCGCCTAGGGATCCGTTCGAGATGGATCTCGCCTATCCGTTCATGCCGCCTGGGTCGCCAGGGCATATTCTGGGCACCGACAACTTCGGGCGAGACATCTTCTCCAGGCTCGTATACGGCTCGAGAATCTCCCTGCTCATCGGCGTCGTGGTGGTCTCGATAGCGAGCGTCCTCGGTTCGTGCCTTGGCCTTTTCGCAGGCTACTACGGTGGATGGATCGACGGCGCCGTGATGCGGCTTGTGGAGGTTTTCTACTCGTTTCCATTTCTCATCTTGGTGATCGCGGTGATGGCTCTTCTTGGCCCAAGCATCTTCAATGTGATGTGGGTCTTGGGCGTTGTGAGCTGGCCGTTGTATGCCAGGCTGGTCAGGGCTCAGGTGATGTCGCTGAAGTCGGAGGACTTCATCAAGTCCGCAAGGGCTTTGGGCTGCAGTGACGCCCGCATCATGTTCAGGCACATACTGCCGAACGTACTCACTCCTGTGATAGTATCCGCAACACTCGGCATTCCCGGCGCCATTCTGTCATCTGCATCCCTAGGATTCCTCGGATTCGGAGTTCAGCCGCCAACCCCTGAATGGGGCGCCATGGTGAGCGAGGCTAAGGACTTCATGCTTCTCAACTCCAACATGATCATATGGCCTGGGATGTGCATCTTCCTCGTGGTCTTGAGCTTCAACTTCGTCGGCGACGCCCTGCGTGACGCGCTTGATCCGCGCCTCGCTAAGCAGCTGAACTGAGCGCGGCCAGCGTGGACGCGGGGTGCGCTCGAACAGAATGAACGGGAGGTCTGCAAATGAAGAACGCAGCCATTTCCATAGAAGATCGGCTCGCGAAGGTGCCGGAGTACACTCGGTTTGTTACAGTCGACCAGCTCTACGCCCGCGCCCACGAGGCAGCGGCGGCACATCCGGAGTTCGCCAAACTCACCATCGTCGGGAAGTCCACTGCCGGCAGCGAGATACCCATGATCTCTATCGGAGGCGGGCCCGCCAGTGTACTCGTTTTCGCCTGCCCTCATCCAAACGAGCCCATCGGAGCGATGATGACCTACTTCCTCATGGATGAGCTTGTCACAGACGAGCAATTACGCGCAGGGCGCACCTGGCACATCCTTCCCTGTGTCGATCCTGATGGCACTCGTCTCAACGAGGGTTGGTTCGCCGGGCCGTTCAGCATCAGAAACTACGCTCGTGGCTTCTACAGGCCGCGCCCGCAGGATCAGGTAGAATGGACTTTCCCCATCGAGTACAAGACGCTCAAATGGGACAATCCCAAACCCGAGACTCAGGCTCTCATGAAGGCCATAGAGCAGACACGTCCAGACGTCATGTATTCCCTGCACAATGCGGGATTCGGCGGGGCGTACTACTACATGACGGACGGACTAGGCACGGAACACTACGCTGAGCTCCACAGGATTCCAGTGGAGCGCGGCATCGCGCTTTCTCTGGGCGAGCCGGAGATGCCGTGGTCGATTCAGCTGTACCCTGGAGTTTTCAAGGAGACTTCGGTGACTGACTCATACGACTACTACAGCAAGTTCGCCCCCGGAGACCCGGCCCAGTACATTGTGGGCGGAGCGGGCAGTTCGGAGTGGGCGAAGAACGTGGCCCACCCGTTCTCTCTGGTCACTGAAGTCCCATACTTCATGTCGGCGAAGATCGGCGACCAGACTCCCACCGCTCGCACTCGTCGCGATGTGATTCTGGAGGGGATCAGCAAGTCAAGGCACGTTTACGATGTGCTCTCGAAGGCCCTTGAGGCAACGAAGGATCTGATCTGCACGGGTTCCGGCCCACTCCTCCGCGGCGCGGTGGCCACGTTCGTCGAGGCGGGCAGGAAATCGCTTCCGAGCCAGGAGCGATGGGCCAGGGAGACCCCTGGAATGGAGCAGCTGGCGACCGTGGCCCAGGCTGCAGACTCCCTGTATGTTGAAGTGTTCTACAGAATGCTCGTCGCGAGCATGCTCGCCCGTGCCGTAGAAGGCGAGCTGAAGACGGCTGGCGCCGAGGGACAAGAACCGGGCGCGAAGTGCTGCGGATCCTGCTGCGGTCAGTCCAGACAGGCGACACTCCGGCGTGTTCTGGATGAGCTGCGGATGGAGATCGACGGCTGGGCCTCGGAGATCGAAGAGAACCTCGCATACGAAGTCGTTCCCATAAGGAATCTGGTTCAGGTTCAGTATGGAGCGCTTCTTGTAGTTCTCGAGGCCAGGGGACTGTGAGGAGGAGCTGGAATTGCCGGAACTACGTGAACCGTTGCTGTCGGTGAAAGACCTGGTCACGCGGTTTGTGACTGAGGACGGCGAAGTGACGGCTGTCGATGGCGTGAGCTTCGACGTGATGCCAGGCGAGACCTTAGGCATAGTGGGGGAGAGCGGATCGGGCAAGAGCGTCACGTCCCTTTCTATCATGCGCCTCATCCCGACCCCGCCAGGGAATATCGCGCGCGGTGAGGTCATGTTTGGAGGGCGCGATCTGTTATCCCTTTCTAATAATGAGATGCGGGCGATCAGGGGCAACGATATCTCCATGGTATTCCAGGAGCCGATGACCAGCCTCAATCCAGTCTTCACAATCGGCGATCAGATCATGGAGGCCATCCTGCTTCACCAGGCGGTGAACCAGCGGACTGCACGCGAGCGAGCGATAGAGATGCTGCGCAAGGTGGGAATTCCCTCGCCTGAGCGCCGCGTGGACCAGTATCCGCACCAGATGAGCGGTGGGATGAGGCAGAGGGTGATGATCGCCATGGCGATTGCCTGCAACCCCAGGCTCCTAATCGCCGACGAACCCACCACTGCCCTCGACGTGACGATCCAGGCGCAGATACTGGACCTGATACGCCAATTGAAGGCCGATTCCGGGGCATCTGTGATGCTCATCACCCACGATCTCGGAGTGATCGCAGAGACAGCCGACAGAGTGGCCGTGATGTATGCGGCGCAGATCGTTGAGTCGGGCGACGTTGAGACCATCTTCGAAAACCCGGCGCATCCCTACACCAGAGGGCTCCTACAGTCGGTTCCCGTACTGACTGAGGACACGGATCGCCTGCACTCTATTGAAGGCGTCGTGCCGAGTCCGTTTGACATGCCTCATGGGTGCAGGTTCGCCCCACGCTGCCCGAACGCTGACGCCGGGTGCAGGAGCGAGGCGCCCCAGCTGAAGGCGATTGCCCCTGGGCACGAGGTCAGGTGCATCAAGGCCAGAGGGGAGGCGGCAGTGAGGTGAGCACAGGCTCTGCTGAACAGCTGCTGCGCGTTGAGAACCTGGTGAAGCATTACCCAATCACCCAGGGCATCATTCGACAAAAGCAGATCGGCGCAGTTCATGCCGTCGACGGGATATCGTTTGTCGTCCTGAACGGGGAGACCCTGGGGCTGGTTGGGGAGAGCGGATGCGGAAAATCCACGACCGGTCGCTTGCTGATGCGCCTCGAACCGCCCACAGAGGGAACTATCGATTTCGGCGGGCGCAATTGGCTGGCCATGGGCAAGAGTGACCTTCGGCGCGCGCGCAAGGACATGCAGATAGTGTTCCAGGATCCGTTCTCCTCGCTCAACCCGAGGATGACCGTGGGAGAGATCATTGGGGAGCCCATGTTCATACACGGTGTCGCAAAAGGCGCCGAACTGGAGCGAAGGACAGCGAAGTTGCTGGAAGTGGTGGGGCTCGACCGTTCGCATGCGCGCCGGTATCCCCACGAGTTCTCCGGAGGACAGCGCCAGCGCATAGGCGTTGCGCGGGCTCTTGCTCTGAACCCGAAACTCATTATTCTCGACGAGCCAGTGTCAGCTCTCGATGTGTCGGTCCAGGCGCAGGTCATCAACTAGCTGCGGGATCTGCAGCAGGAGTTCGGGCTGACTTACATCTTCATCGCTCATGATCTTGCAGTAGTGCGCCACATCAGCGACCGGGTGGCAGTGATGTATCTCGGCAAGATCGTAGAGATTGCGAAGAAACGAGAGCTATACTCAAACCCCGTCCACCCGTATACCGAGGCTCTGATGTCGGCGGCGCCTGTGCCCAACCCGAAACTCAGGGGTGAGAGGAAACGGATCATCCTGGAGGGAGACGTGCCCAGTCCGGTCAAGCCACCCAACGGGTGTCGCTTTCATACCAGATGTCGCCTGGCGCAGGACATATGCCGAGAGAAGGAACCGCCATTCACCGATGTGGGCGGAGGGCATATGTGCGCGTGCTGGGTCCGATGCAGCTAGCAAGACCAAAGATATGTGGAACGCCTCCGGGGAATCTGGCGGCAATCGCTGCGATGCAGCGAGCCTCCGCACTTCCTGAAGCCGGTTCTGTGAGCGTTGTACGGA
>JAYFQW010000047.1 GCA_034926675.1 Clostridia bacterium
ATCAGCCTTTGCCGTCGGCCCGCCGGCCGCGGCTAGAAGGTCCATGAGTGTGACGTCCCGTCCAACCGGGTACACCCCTGGCCTGGCCACCTCGCCCAGGATAGCCGCTTGCTCCCTGGCCTCCGGTATGTAGATCACATCGCCCTCTGCTAGGGCATAGTTGGATTCCGACTTCTGGTCGCGCAGTACGGCCTCTGCGTCCACCGCCAGGCTGCCGGGCTTCGTATTCGCCGTCGCCTTTCGGGTCAGCACCGCCGCCCCGCCATCCGCGCCAACCGCAAGCCCACCTGCCGCCGCAATCGCGTCGACGACTTTCGCGCCTGCGGGAAGCTCATATGCCCCTGGCCTTGCGACTCGTCCTATCACATTCACCGCGACCGTGCGGCTGCCAACAACGATGATATCCCCAACACCCAGCACAGGATTATCCTTGCTGGCGTCTCCTGTGAACAGCTCCTTGCCGGCGCCAATCGGAGAGCTGGCGCCCTTCGAGGCATCGCCCCCTGCGTACACCGTCACGTTCTCAAGCGACGCCTTCGCAGTTGGTCCACCCGCAGCGGCTATGGCGTCCATCAGCCTTGCTCCACGCGGAAGCCTGTAGGCCCCAGGCCTTGCCACCTCGCCCATCACCAGGGCCTGCTCTCTCGCTTCCGGCACAAACAGGGCATCCCCGTCCTCAACGGTCGGCGGAGCTCCTGTAACTCGACCCGCGAGCAACCCTTCTACATCTATCTCCGAGACAGTCGCGCCCGATGGTCCTCTCCTGGTGAGCACAACCACGGTCCCGTCGCCGTCAGCTCTCAGGCCGCCCGCCGCCGCCACTGCGTCAAGAACACTCGCTCCTCTCAGCAGCTCGACCTGTCCGGGCCTGCCCACGAACCCCGCTGCCTGAACCCGGATCGCAGCGCTAGGCACCACGATCACCGCCCCAGGCTCCAGCCTGGGATTGGCCTTGAGGTCCCCCTCATACAGCAGACGCTCGTCTGCGATTGCCAGGCTCGTCCCATCCGCGGCATCCCCGCCGCGGTACACCTTCACCCTCGACAGGTCCGCCTTCCCTGTGGGCCCACCCGCAGCCGCCATGATGTCCATGACAGTTGCGCCCCGCATGACCGGGTACACGCCAGGCCTCGCGACCTCGCCAATGATGGCCGCCTGTTCCCGGGTCTCCGGAACGAACACGACATCGCCCTCAGAAAGCACGATATTCCCTTCAGCGTTGACCTCCCTGACCAGGTCCTCTATGTTCACCACGATCAGGCCTGCCTGGGTTCCGGCCTCGCCTTCTGCTGCGCTTGCTCTGTTCACTGCCACTGCGGAGCAATCCGAGCCAGCCACGGTTCCCCCGGCCGCCGCAATGGCGTCAAGCACTCGGGCGCCTGCTGGGAGTTCGTAGGTTCCGGGCTTGGCGACGCGCCCCATGACACTCGCCATGATGGTCCGGGATCCGATCACGATTATGTCGCCCTCACCCAAAGTGGGATTCTCATTAGCGCTTCCCGCGAAAAGCACACGCCCGTGGCCCACGGGATGGGCCGCTCCCTTGGCAAGCCCCGATTCATCCTTCGCCTCGGCGTATACAGTCACACTCTCCAGAGCCGCACGGGGGGTCGGCCCTCCCGCCGCGGCTATCGCATCCATGAGCCTAGCCCCACGCGGAAGCCTGTAGGCGCCTGGCCTTGCCACCTCGCCCATTACGAGCACCTGTCCGCGCACCTCGGGCACGAACAGGACGTCCCCGTCAGCGAGCACAGGAGCGGCTTCTCGAGGCAACACGCCTCTGAGGATCCCTTCGATATCTATCTCCGCAGGCAAAGCGGCTTCCCCGCCATCATTCCGCCGGGTCAGCACCACTCTCCTGGCATCGCCCTCCGGCCTCGCCCCACCGGCGGCGCCGAGAGCTTCCAGCGCAGTGGCCCCGCGGAGCAGGTCCACCTGTCCGGGCCTTGCGACAAACCCAGTGACCTGCACCCTGATGGCCGCGCTCGGCACCACAATCGCCGCACCAGCGCCAACAAGGGGGTTAGTCTTCACATCTCCCTCGTATAGCAGGCCCTCATCAGCTAGGGCCACCTTCGTCTCATTCATCACATTGCCCGAACCATCAACGGCTCTGTCCGACACCGTGGCTCCAGGCTGGTACACCCTCACCTTGCCCAGGTCTGCCTGGGAGGTAGGTCCACCCGCAGCAGCCAGCAGATCCATCAGGGTAGTGTCGGGGCCGACAGGGTACACCCCTGGCCTAGCGACCTGCCCCATGATCGACGCCTGCTCAATAAGCTCAGGAACGAATACGACATCCCCGGCAGCCAGAAGCAGATTGCCTGCTCCAGCCGGGGAATCTATCAAAGCGCCTAGGTTCGCGGTCGCGCTTCTCTGCACGCCATCCCTGGCGCCGCTCCAGGTTACGTTCATCCTGCGAGCGTCGCCGCGCACGCCGCCTGCTGCGGCTATCGCATCAAGCAACCGCATTTCAACACCCACAGGCGCCGGGTAAGAGCCAGGCCTGTTCACACTCCCCAGGACCGCTACTCCAACCGTGCGGTACTGGATTACTATGACGTTCACCACTGGGTTCTTCATGTACTTCAGAAGCGCCCGGCCCACCTCATCGCGGAGCCCCGCTGCGGTGAGGCCCGCAGCCTGCACAGTGCCTGCCAGAGGCAGCGAAATCAGCCCGTCAGGGCCCAGCATCACGTTGACATTGATCTGCTCATCGCCGAGAACTGTGATATTCACGGAATCCCCGGGCCCCAGCACGTACCCTGCCGTCACGACCGGTACGACCGGCGCAGCCGCTGCAGCGCCAATCGCGCAGGGCGTACCCAGAAGAGCACATGTGATTATCAGAACCACGGCTATGTATGGGGCGATGCCCCTGTTTCTCATCGCTGCAGTATTGCTTGCGCAGGGTTTCACTGTTTGCTCTCCTTCTCGTCTGGCTCCCCGTCGCCGTAGTGGGAGTCGTAATAGCAGTAGTACCTATCGGAGTAATGCTGGCGATACCTGCCCCTTGGGGGCTTGATTCCGGTTATGACTGCCCCGAGCACTGTAGCATTCACCGCACGCAGCGCATCGGCAGCACGCTTTGCAGCGTTCCTATCACTCTCCGCAAGGTTGACGACCATGATCACCCCATCGCTCTTCGATGCCAGAACGGTCGCGTCGGCCACCGCGAGCACAGGCGGAGCGTCGATGATCACAAGGTTCGCGCGGAGCTTCAACTGCTCCAGAAGTTGGTCCATCTGACGGCTGTGGAGCAGTTCCGATGGATTCGGCGGGATCGCGCCAGCAGCAATAACGGAGAGGCCCTCCACCGGGCCTTTCCTGATGGACGCATCCACATTCCCAGTCACGATGCACTCCGAGAGCCCAGGAGATGCCGGCATCTCGAACTTCTTGTGCACGGTGGGACGCCTCATGTCGGCATCGATGAGGATGACGGTATCTCCCGCCTGAGCGAATGTGATCGCGAGATTGGCCGCAGTGAGGGATTTCCCCTCCCCGGGAAGAGCACTCGTGACCTCGAGAATCTTTACCGTACCGCCGACAGTGGAGAAGTGGATGTTGGTCCTGAGCATTCGATAGGCTTCACTGGCAGCCGATTTCGGATTGTACAGCGACACCAAGGACTGTTTCGGGTCGAACTCATCTGTCGACTGTGGGCGATTCCATGGCAACAACAATGGCGGCACTCCTTTGCCACACCGAGCTATGGGCGCCTGGCTGGCACAGCCCGGTATGAGCGCGCTTTCATAAATCACACCACACAATTGGCGCAGAAACCTGTCACGCATGGAGCGAAAAGCCAAACGTGGTTACATTATAGCACGAAAGTGGTCTGTGCTCTGTATTGTTCTGATTGTTCTGTTCGTAGTTCCACGAATGATCTCTTAATCCTGCCATGTTCCCATGTGAACTGGGTTCTCATGTAATGCATTCCACCAGAATGCTCTCCTCAATACCCTCGCCCCGTGCGCTCGCCTCTTCAGGTCTGGGTGCTCGGGTCTTCCCATTTCCGCGTAACTAATGCTATTCTCTTCACGAGGAGGTGCAGTTTTGATCGATATCCACTGCCACGTTATTCCCGGGATCGACGACGGCGCGTACGACATGGGCGAGGCCATGGAGATGCTCCGTGAGGCGAATGAAGCCGGGTTTGCAGAGATCATTGCGACGCCCCATACCTCATCCTCCAAACGCGACCCCCGCACTCAATCGATCAAAGCGAGGCTCGCCGAGTTGCTTGCCCGCGCATCGGAGGATCAGACGGCATCACGGGTACGCGTCACAGCCGGCGCTGAGATCATGCTCGACCCGGACACCCTGCCTCTGCTTGAGGCGGGCGAGCTTCCCACATGGGGCGCTGGCCGCAAGCATGTGCTCGTGGAGTTTCCGATGATCGCTATCCCGCCCTATGCCGAGGGCTGCATCTTCGGCCTCTCAGCCCAGGGCTACACACCGGTGCTTGCACATCCTGAGAGGAATCATGAACTATCACAGAAACTCGACGTCATACTCCGGTTCATCCAGATGGGTGCGGCAATGCAGATAGATGCGGGAAGCCTGGCAGGTGCGTACGGGCCCATAGCCAGGGAATCTGCGATGATGGTCGTGAGGCACAGAATGTGCCATTTCATCGCAAGCGACGCTCATCATCCAGGCAACATAAGCCGAGTGATGAATCGTGCGCAGTCGGAGGTATCGAAGATCCTGGAAGCAGAGGATACCGAGGCCCTTTTCGGTGGGAATGCCCGCTCGGTGATGGCTGGGGAGCGCGTATCATACCCGGCGCCCATACCAGCATCTGAGCGAGAGACCAGGCGCACCCGTGGGCGAGGCCTCTTCAGTTTCGGCCGCAGGTAAGTCCGGGCCATCCGCCGGTCGGCACACCTACAGCCCATCTTCAGCACCCTTGGGCGTTCAATAAGAGCCCGAGTGCAATCGGCCACATACACCACATCATTTGGGTTGCCTGTGAACTGCGCCACATTATGTCATGATTTCACCTTCTCACGCTCCCTATCGCCGATCACGACGAAGGGGAAGCGAGCCACACGACGACCGCAAACCTGAGCGCTCCCCGGAAGCCCGAGGCATCCCGAGCGCGTTTCCGTGAGGTTTCCCACGAAGGTGTACGGATTTGACCCAGGTTATCCCGCAAGGTGGGCGAAATCGGATCAGCTCGGCTCATGTTCATGCTGAATCGTGCGGAATGGGGGGGTATATATCGGCTCGAGTTGGCTCAAATTGGTCAAAGCAGGCACGGACATTACAGGAATTAGGCGAAGTGAGGTTGCTCAGAGCGCTTTTGGGGCATTGCAGGGTCCGAAATCCCCCGTAGGCATGCGCTGTGGCGGTCAACCTGGGTCATAAGCGCCCATCTCCCGCGAAAACCTGGTCACTCCCCCTTTAGCCCCGTAACTCAATTGGAGAAATCCTGATCATTTGATACGATTGAGTTGGGGGTGCTTGATAGTGCAGGACAGACACGACGCGGTCTTCAGAAAACAGATTGTGGACGAGTGCGAAGAGGTAGGCAACATCT
>JAYFQW010000048.1 GCA_034926675.1 Clostridia bacterium
CCTCGCACGCTGTGCGCAATAGTGCTAGGCCGGTATGCTAGAGTCAATGGGCCAAAGTATGTCGTTAGGCGTTACCCCTAGTGCGCGGGCTAGTTTGTCGATCTCGACCGCAGTTGGCATCCGTTTATCGTGTTCAATAAGACTCAGGGTATAGTTGGGCATTCCAGTTATTGCTGCAATGCGCAACTGCGTGAAATTTCGCTCGCGCCTCAAAGAGCGTATCCGCTGTCCGTATGCGCCCATGTAATCACCTCCTGATCTTATTGTAGTTAGTCTGTAGTACAAATGCAATAGCAAAATCGCCTAACGGACAAAATATATTTGTGTGAGGCACTAAATGAGCTATGCTGGGTATGGGGGTGAAACGAATGGCTGCAAGCATCCTGGGCGAGCGACTGCGCTGGGAACGAGAGCGCGCTGAGCTAACACAGATCCAGGCTGCTGAACGGCTGGGGACCAAGAATTATGTGATCGCCAACTATGAGAGCGGTCGAACTGAACCTCAAGCCGATTTTATTAGACGTGCAGCTGACTTATATGGATGCTCTACCGATTACCTATTAGGCAAAACCAACTGCAGGAATGAACATATATCTGACGGCATTGGACCAGGCATCGCGACCCGCATCACGCGCATTACCGGTCTGGCTCCTGATGCCGAAGAAGATGTCCTCCAGGCGCTCAAATGGGCCGAATATGAAGTTCGCAGGAAGATAGCATTGAACAAACGAACAGATAAGCCAGGCCCCACGCCTCAATAGCCGCAGCCTTTTCGCGCTACACATCGCCTCGGGCCGATCATCATCGTAGGAGGGCTGATGATGTCGCCTGAACAATTAGCCGATCTAGTTCGCCACACTTACTCTCAATGTATTGGTCCACCGGTAGACATCGCATCCATAGCCCGTCAGGCAGGCATTCAGGTTTTGCAATGGCCATTTGCCGATGTGGAGTTGTGCGGCCTACTACACTGGGTTGATGCTAGTCCAGTGATCATTGTAAACTCCCGGCACTCATGGGCGCGTAGACGCTTCACGCTGGCTCACGAGTTGTGGCACTACATGGTGGACATGCCGTCGCCCAGCGCGGCGCTTATGCTAAAGCGAGGAGCGCCACGAGGTCACGAGCGCGATGCCGATCATTTCGCGGCGTGCCTGCTGATGGAGGCTGATGCAGTGCGTGATCTGCGAGGGCGTGGCGTGCCGGCTGATGCCGTTGCCACAGCGCTTGGGGTGTCTAAGCAGGCACTTGAGTTCAGGTTCCGCGAGTTGGGCTTGCGATAGGAGGGGTTAGGGTGAGACGTAGTATATTCTGGCTGGCTATCGCTGCAATGTTCACACTAATATTCCCTGCGACGACAAGCGCGGCGCTTCCCACCATCACACAGCTACGGGGTCTGTTCCCTCGCTCCGGGGTAGAGATGGACGAGACCGTCACCCATTCTGAGTCGCAATCGTTATACACTCTGACGGCGCGTGGCATGCCAGTTCAGATACAAGCGATAGTTGAGGATGATGCTGTCAAGATTGTCCAGGGCATCTTCCCGCGTCGATTCTCCGCGCAACCGCCCAAAGCCAATGATTTGATGGTTGCATTCTTGTATGCTTGCCATCCTGCATTCACCAGCGAAGACCTCAATGCTTGGATATATTACAGCGGATATATTAGTTGGAGTGGACAGCTGACAGGCGCGACCTCGGGTGACCCGTGGTATGGTCCTACAGAACTGGCAGACAAGTGGATCGCCGTCGCATACACTAGCGACCATGGCGCAAACGCGATAGGATTCCGTTTTGCAGAGGAGGCGTCGCGTCTAACATGCGGCATCAGCCCTGATAAATGGAACTCAAGCATATTGGAGCGCACATCCAAGCCAGCTCGTGTCTCCGCAGAGTCTTTGCAACGGTACCCAGAGCGATATCTGGGGCAGGCCGTTATCGTGAACGGTACAGTAGACCAGAAACTCAATGACGCGCATTATGTAGTGAAAACTTATGATGGTCGTCGTATATTCGTTATAATGATATTCGGAATGAATCCTACACGATTACTAGAGGACGATGCTGTGACGGTGGCGGGTATCAGTGCGGGGATCATCGTATCATGCACGATATTGGGGAAATCAATGGAATTGCCTGCCATACTTGCGGTTGTGATTAAATGAGTGAGGTTCTAGTTGCCATCATGCCCGGCCTTCGCGCCGGGCTTTGCTCTGCCGTTTTGGGTGTGGATATGTAAGATAGTCCCAAGTTAACATAATGACTATTATGCGACGTTACCCTGTGTCATCCCTGCTCACGGCACTATGCGCATATCCCTGTGGAGCGCCATGCACTGCAGATGTATATTTGTTGTATGGGCATGCAATATACAGGCGCGAAACGTGCATAAATGGATATGGCGAAGGCCCCAAAACAGACAACCCCATGGCCCAATTGCCAGCGGCGAGGTGAGCCTATGGAGGCGCGATACACTAACACGACACCGCCACACCGCAAGTGGTATGCCCTGTCGGTCGAGCAGACCTTGTTCGGTCCTGCAGTTGTGCGCCGCTGGGGCCGGATAGGCGCCGTTGGACGAGAGAAGATTGACTTCTACACCACCCGCGGCGAGGCGCTCCAGGAGTATACTCGCCATTGTGAGCGCCGGATCAAGCGCGGGTATCTCGTCGAGCCAATAGCGCCGCGTCCACCAACCCGTTGATGTGGTCCTTCCTCGCCTGCTGAGACTTAGCACGCTTGAGCACGTAGTCACCCTCCTGCTCTGCACGGGCTGTCACTTCCTGCCGCAGCCTCTCCAGTCCCTCTGCTCCGAGTCTCTCCTTCTCCTGGGCAAGCCACATAACTTTGTCTTGCTCCTCCCGCGCGGCGACCTCCTGTTGCTGTTGTGCTGCTTCTGTTGAGGCTGCGGCTTTTTCCGCAGCCTCTCCTACTTCCCAGCCTTTTGTGAGAGCTGCAATGAGTGTGCCATTCTTGTCTCTGATATTGTGTTTGCTCTTGATATAAGCGATGCACTTACGGACTCGTGACAGGCTTACGTCAGCTCCATCGCTTGCAAGAGATTCGAGGGTATCGACGGTAACTCCGTAACCCGCCTCGGAGAGGACAGCAACGACCTGTTTGTAGTTGTCTTTCATAGTACCCTTGTCTTTGTTGGTGCTCATGGTGGGTATACTCGTGGTGGCTACACCTGGCTTATGCTGGCCTGTTTTGGGTGTAGTCGTAGCGAGTATACTCATGGCGACCACACCGGGTGTATCCTCTGCGGGTATACTCATAGTAGGTATACGCGTGGCAGGTATACTTGACTTGGGTATACTCATGGTGACTACACTGACCGGGGCAAACAAAGTAATCAATGTGCCAGCTTGTGTTGTCTCCCCGGTGGTGAGCAACCCGAGCTCACGCAGTTTGGCTATGTGGCGTATCACTGTGGCCTTGCTTAACTTGGTGCGCTCAGCCATCGCCCCATAGCCCACAACGCACTCACTACGGTTGAACCCTACAGTCAGCCTGTAGAGATGCGCGTATACAACCCACTCAGTTGGACCCACCGCCGAGGGCAGAACGTCCCATAGCCAGTTAGCCGCGCGCACAAATCTATCTGGCGGCGGTTCCACTGGTGCGCTAGGTGTAGTCATGGCGAGTATACTCGTCATAGGTATACTCATGGCAGGTATACCCATAGTGACTACACTATCATGCTGGTCATCTGCTGGGGGGGACTCTGCGGCCCTCAACTTTGCAGCTGCTCGTGCCGCTATGGAGAAGGTCTTAGATGAGTCATATTTGGGCACGACGTATGACCTCCTCGGCCAGGGCGGTGTAGTCATCGGCTCCTCTCTCTGTCCGGGCATACTCGTAGATGGTGCGGCATTGGCTCTGCGCGGCTTGTATTGGTGCGTTGACCCCTATTTCGGCGTCGAACACCTGCCCACCGAAGGTGGCCCGGATCTGCTCTGCCACGTCCCGCTGCACTCTCACGCGGCGGTCGAAATTAGTGATAAGCACTCCGAGAACAGCGAGCCGGGAATTTAGACCGTTGCGAATCTCGTCTATCTCGTCTGTAAGCATCTCGATACCAAAGAGGCTATACATCCCCGGCGTTATCGGGATTATGACATGATCTGATGCCGCCAGAGCGTTGATGGTGAGGATGTTCAATGCTGGCGGACAATCCACCAGAATGCAGTCGTAGTCCTCCCGGATGGCCTGCGTCAGTGCTTTATTGAGCAGAAGTGCGCTATCGTATTTGCGGAAATACTCCACGTCCGCGGCCCGTAGAAACTCGCTCGACGGAACCAGATCGACGCCTGGAATCCTGGTGGACTCGATGAGCGTAGAGAGGGGGATCTTGCGGTCGCGCAGCGCATAATGCAGGTTGTTGGTCTTGTCCCAGTTCGCTTTTTCGAGTGTCTGCGATAGGTTCATCTGTGGGTCGAAGTCGATCAGCAGGACTCGCTTCTCCAGCAATGCCAGCGCATGGCCTAGCGTGAGGACGGTTGTGGTTTTGCCTACACCGCCTTTGTGGTTTGTGATGCTGATTATCTTGGACACAGCAACGCCTCCCGCCCGAATTACTCATCCTAATCTCAGGATTTATTAGGTACGCGAGGCGGAATTCCTGCCGCACAAGAGAAAACCCCGGCAATGCCGGGGTGGTGGTATCGCGTGCGTTCCATAATACATTGCCCTAGCTCCCCATGTGCTCGGCACGGTCGAACATCTCCTGGAGCGTGTAGCAAACCTTCATGGCGTCTACCCACTGCGCATATTGCTGGCTGTAGAACGGATTATCCCACGCATCCTGCCACGCCTCTTGAATCGCACGGTTGAAGTACGCAGGGAGGCTCACTGCGCGAAGCGCCCGGATTATCATGGTGTTGGAATCGACGCCAACCATAGTGACTATATGGGTGCGCAGGATCGCCTCACGTGAGCCCGGGACGTATGGACGGTACATTGTGGGATCAAATGGCGTCTCGCCGTAAATCTCGCTATCCGCAAACCGCCACAGGGGGAGCACGTTTTTATGGTCTGTGAAAGCGGAGACAAGCATTTTGTTGTGGCGTATGATCTCGCTCTCTTGGTCTGCCATGTCGGTCATGGCGATGATCAGGATGAAACCCGACTGATCCCAATCCAGCAGCATCATATCGCGGCCCCGGACCACCTGGTCAACATTGCGATAGTCCAGGCGCTGGCCGACGCTCATAGCCATATACTCAGTCATAGTATTGCTCTCCATTTCTCCAGCCTATCTTTTATGTCGGGCTTTTTGCTCACGCCGATATTGTTTTCCCAATCGTTGATCAAGATCTGTCGGCACTGCTGCCGATACGTGTATTCATCCTGTTCCTGGCCCTCGAAGCGTTTCTGGAAACGCCCCTTCCGCTCGGGCGCGATAGGCGACGACTCCAGCAGGTAGTCTCGATACTCGCGCCATGTCGGGAATGCGTCGGGTAACTGGTCTGTGTTATACACCATAGCATCCCTCGCATACAGCGCCGCGCAGTGAGTGCTGCCCAGGCGCTTGATAATGCGTTCATAGGTATCTGGCTCCAGCTCCTGCAGCTCTGTCAGGCAATTGAACGATTTCTCGTGGATGAGATTCGATACCCGCATTGTGCTGTAGATTGAGTGATTCTTGCTGAACATCTTGTCGTAGATCTCGTTGTATGGCACACCGTGGTCGTCAATGTATTTCCAGATGTCGCCGTGGCCCCAGTCGTACAGCGGGTAAAACTTAAACGATTCCGGGTTGCTGCTCTTGGTGCTCCATTTGACATCCTCGTAGCCCGGGTTCTTGGTCACAGCCCTGAATCTATTCAGACTCTCGTCTGCCCGTAGCCCTACGAGGAATGCACTGCCCTCTGGCGCCTGCCGCTCGAACCACTCAAAGAACGGGTAAAACCTCTGCGGATACTCGCCTGCTATCTCGTGGATGCTATCGAGCTCCTTCTCACGCATCCACTCCTCGCCGGGCCCCCACGCATACAGAAGTTCCTCCGTGTAGCTTGTGGCATTGGTCATGCGGATCGGCACCTGATACCACAGCGGGATCACGTTGGGATGCTCCATCATGCCGCGCATGAGCCGGATCGTCGAGCCATACTCCATCTCCTGGTCGAGGAAGAATAGATTGATCTTGCGGTTGCGTTTCACCGCCTCTTCGATCGCCAGGCGATAGAGAACCGTCGAATCCTTGCCGCCCGACACGGATACATAGATGCTGTCGAAGCGGTCAAAGATGAAAGCATACCGCTCCCTAGCTGCGTCAAGGACGTTTGTTGTGAGATACCGCTTCATGCAATCCCTCCGTCAACCTGTTGGTGTCGGTCACAACTCGCTCGATCTCGCCCCGAAGATACCAGTCTACATTCAGGTCGGTCATGTGATATGTCGTGTCGCCCGTGAGCTTGTAGAGTTTGCGCATGTCGGCAACGATGCTACGCTCCGGGCATATGCTTTGCGCGAACTTGGCCAGTCCTGTGATTATCGGCTTGATTGTCGTGCATTCCTCGAACAGCTTGTCCTTCAGCTCTGCATACCCCTTACGCTGGTCGGCTGTAGTTTGATGCACCTCGAATTCTATGCCAAAGTCGAAGTATCGCTCATAGTCGATCTCTGTCCACGCCTTCACCCGGTCGATGATCCAGCCGATATCGAGCGGGTCATCCTCCGTTAACCCATCCTCGTAGTTGCGATATGCGGACTCGATGGCGTAACTGTGCGGATACAATAGTATCGCCGGGTCAATGACTCCATACGGATACCACACGCGCCACTTCTCTTGCAAGAATGGCACATGGTCGATGATGTATTTCGCTCCCGGTTTGGCGAAGTTATACATGTACTCGAACCGAATATCGCACCTGTTGGAGGGGCGAATCATGTCCGACAACCCGACAACTATCATTGTGGCCTGGTCATCATCTATCAGCGCAGCCTGAGCATCCTTGCCGTAATCCGCGAACTCCACGAGCCGGGCCCCTGTGCCGGCCAGCCAGAGCAGAGTGTTGTCGCACACCCTGCTCCGCTGGTGATAGATGATTAGGCATTTTGCCGGACCCCTGGTCTGCAGTATCCGCTCCGCAATAGGCACCGCGGATTCTTTTGTCAGATAGACCTTGCCTTCCACGGGATCACCCCCGGTAGCCCATAATTTCTCGGGCCACGTAGTAGACGCACTTGGGGTTGAGATCGCTGCAGATAAACCTCTTTTCCTTCTCGGCCATGGCTCGCGCCAGGTTCCCATACCCGCAGGAGAAATCGAGCACACAATCGTATTGGCTTGCTACCCACGCCAGCACATCATCGTTACTACAGCCAGGTATCTCTCTATCGTCGAACCAGATGCCCAACAGCGCCTCGTAGCCATGCAGCATCACGGGCTGAGTGCGCTCGGGATGCACCCATTTGAGCATGTGTTTGCCTAGCACCACGTATGCGGGCACTCCGAGCTCGTGGATGATAGAGTCTATTGCATTCAGATATCGCAGATATCCCGCATAGCTCGGATCGGTCGACACTCCGGCGCGTTGCGCGAACTTGGCGTATCCATCCTTCCACGCTGGCTCGGAGTAGATCGCATCTGCGCGCCGAAATCGCGGGTGGATCCCATGCGTCAGATCGCATTGGAATACCAACCCCTGCGGGGCCTCATATTCGTCGAGCTGGTCCTCTACAGGCAGCTCATCATGCAATGCAGAGTGATACACCTCACGCACTCTTAACCGCCTCCCATTCGCCGCCGAGCTTGGCCACCTCGTCAATCAGCACGGCCAGCCGGCGCGGGTTGAGTTCAGTGCCCACGAATCGTTTACCTAGCCGATAAGCCGTAATACCAGTAAGCCCGCGGCCCATACACAGATCGCCAACGCACTCAAATGGTTCGCTCATTATAGCGGCTCGGGGTGTGTTCATGTCATCCATGTCTGTGAAGTCTACGCCCGTATGCCCCCATAGGCTCCCGCGTACCAGATACGAGCGGTTACGCTTGTAGTAGGTCACTGGCCATGTTTGCGTGTAGGGATACAGTTCTGCAAGCCGGGCTTCAAACAGGGCTAGGTTCTGTTTCCCAATCTCCAGATAGCAGACCTGAGGTCGAATGATCGAAATAGCATCGAAAAGCGCATCCGCGAAATCTGCAAACTCGCGCGTTTGCGGGATCCCGGCTTTCGTGTAGAAGCTGTTGATATTGCCGGTATTCCACGGCGGGTCGCAGTAGATAAGATCCGCTTGTCGCATGTGGTCCGGCAGGCCATCGAACAAATCATGCACCATGACATAAGACAGCGTATCCAGCTCGGTCCACAGTTCACCGGGCTCAATGGGGTGCCTCTCCCACGAGTCGCCGTAACTCCACCTGGTCACTCTACCGCCTCCCATGCTTTGCCGTAGTCCTTGTATTTGATAGCCTTGGCGATGCCCACAACCTGTTTGAGCCGCAGAACCTCCTCGTAGGTCATCCCCAGGTGCTTGGCTATGTCATCCTCGCGCCAGCCCTGCGCAACCAATGCCTTTACCAGCTCGCCCATGAGATCCACCTGGTGCTTTCCGCGGGCCCTGTTGTGGCGTATGGTGCTGGCCATGCGCTCATCCAAAGGCTTGTCGATCACCGTTACCGGAATCTCCGGGCACTGGTATCGGTCGCGGAGGAGCAGATAGCGGTGGAATCCGTCCACGACTATATACTGATCGGCCTCCTTATCGTGATAAACAACAATCGGCATGGTCACTCCATCGGCCTCTATGGAGTCTGCTAGCAGATCGAGCTCCGGTTTGGCGACGCGATTTGGATTGTACTCGTTTGCCACCACTTTGCTGGTCGGCACCAGCCTAACTTGCAAGCACGGAAATGTTATCGTCTTTGGCACCATCTATCCACCTCCCTAGCTCCATTTTATCTTTGGTGCGGTCGATCTGCTTGCGGAATGCATCCACCAGGTTCTCCTTGCGCCGTAAACATCGGTGTATCTGCTCGTCTATGCTATCGCTGCAGACGATATCGAGAATATGGCAGTTGCGAGTTTGGCCTGCTCTATGGATCCGATCCTCCGATTGCGAGCGAGTCTCCCAACTGAAGTCATTGCTATAGTAGATCGCGTAGTTGCAGTGCTGCAAGTTCAGTCCGAATGCCCCTACCCTCTTGTTCGCCACGAGGAATCGAGCATTCTCCCGAAACCGCCGTAACTCCTGGTCCCGGTGTTTGGGCTGTATCCCGCCATGTAATACGGCCACCCCACCGCGCGACTCCAGGATCCGTTGTAACGTCTCTATCTCGTGCGTGTATTTGCACCACAAGATACATTTGGAGTCCCGCGGCAGCTCCTCGATGGTGTCAAGTAGCACCCGTACTCGAGGGTTATCCATCGGGTCTGGGAATAGAGTCTTGCGGTCGAGCCACACTCCCGACATGATGCGCTGCAAGGCAGTAAACAGCCGGTAGATAGTGTGCGGCTTGGGGTTTTCATACTCCATCTCCGCAAGCATCCTGTCGCGCGTCACCTCGTAGAGTGCCCTTTGCTCCATGCCCATGTAACAATATCGGGAACCGTATGACTTCGGCGGCAGATCCAGGCATTCGTGTTTCCGCACCTGATACGTGTACGGCTGAATCTTGCGGGTCAGCAGCTCCACGTCGTGCGCCGCGACTACTCGCTGGGGATAATCCGGGTCGAACTCCAGATGGTTCGCCGCAAAGCTGTAATAGCTGTTATAACCCAGTATCCTCGGGTCGAGGAAATACCACTGCGAGTATAGATCCTGCTCGTTATTGCTGAGAGGAGTGCCGTTCAGGATCAACTTATACTGGCACCTCTCTGCGAGCCGCCACAGGGCCAGTGTGCGATTGGCCATGTGGTTTTTGATTAAACTCGACTCATCACACACCAGGAAGCACCGTTTGGCCTCCACCAGTTCCATCAGCCGGGCATTGAGAGAGATAGATGATGATAATCCCTCGATGCCGGCTATGTAGATGTGCGCGTGAGGATTGCGTATGGCCCTGGGCTGCACTATCTCCCACGTAGCGCCTGTGACGTGCTTGTCTACCTCATCGGCAATGGTCTGTCGCACCGACACAGGGCAGCACCACAGGATGCAATCCACTTTGCCGGCATTGAGACGCTTCACAGCAAGCTCCAGCGCAGTGAGGGTTTTGCCAGTTCCCATGTCGCAATAAAGCGCCCCGACCTTAACCCTCGACAGCTTGTTCACTGCTGTTTGCTGATGCCTCATCATCGTCGTCTTGCAGGTCAGCAATGATGTCATCCTCTCTAAATATCCCGCTGTAACGAGCGATCAGCCCGTCCAGCTCAGCCAGGCGCTTGGCGTGGTAGTCCCGCTCCTCCTGGAGTGCAGTTATGTCATACTCGCCTAGGACGGTGATGGCTGCGGGATAGTCCTGCAATGCCTTTTCAGCTGCCATGATGGGCACACCGCGAACCTCGAGTACCGTACCTTCCAGCGGGTCAACACCGCGGCGACTTTTGTGCGGGAACCCGCCGCTGATGGCCACCACATCGGTGCCCAGATCAACGTATCGGTCGGGGAATTTGCGCTGGGCCAGCTCACGCCCCAGCAGGAATAGATGCTCTACATACACCAGGTCGTTGCTGAGTTTGTCAAGATCCACGCGCACGGCGGTTTTGGCGCAGCTCTCGTAATCGTCCGTGCCATAGATGTCCACCAACGTGCTTCTAACTGCAAACTCATCACGCGGGTCGAATAACCGCTGCTGCAGGCTGTCGCTCCACTTCCCGTTGCGCATTTTCGCGAACGACAAAAACGCCTGCGAGTAGGGGCAGGTAACGGCCAGCATGCCGTTACGAGTCTCGACCTTGACCATCATCCTCACTCCTCGCTTGGTCGATCATTTCCCGTACAATATCAGCCATGCTACACTCGCGCCGGAAGGCCTGGGCGCGTAGCCATCTCCACTGATCCATGGGCAACATCAGGCAAAACTGTTGCTGTTCCTTTGGCGCTTGTGTCCCCTGCTGCTCTGCCATTCGCAACATCCCTTCAATTTACTGCTACCGGCTGGGTCCGAGAATCACGGATCTACTCACCAGGGTTTGGGCGGGTCGTCCCAAATGCGTACATGCGCGAGAGGCGCCGACCCCTCCGCCTCCGGAAGAGCCCACGCCCCGGCCATTAGATGGGGATCGTCCCGACGACTCGCCCCGACCGACCGGGCGCGTCCTTCACGCCTCGTACGCCCACTCCGAGATATCGGTCGTCCCTCTCCAGTATCGCGAACAACTCCACCGGGGTCACGCCGACCAGCCGGAACACGAATCTGTCGTTCTCGTCGCGGACGCGCTCGGTCTCCGCGACAAACACCCGGAACCCGCCGATGGTCGCGAGGACCGCGGCATAGATGCACATGTCCGTGCGGCCACCGAGGAGTATGCCGGAGGCTCCCTGCGCCTCAGCGGCTTTAAGCGCCTCGCACGCCGCGGCTTTGGCGTCCTCCGCCCCGCTGACCTCGCGGAGGAGTGGTTTGGGGTTGACCTCGTAGCCGAGGCCCCGATAGGCCTCCAGATACTCGGTCTGATCGTGCATTGTGAGGTTTGCAAGTCTAATCAATTCTGTTCTCCTCCTCCGGGGGCCCGGCTCATGCTGGTCCCCCGTGCAATACAATCGTGTACGAATGACAGGTTATCGAGGGGCGAAAATCCACTTATCGGGCCCCGAAGAGGTCCAGTACCCTCTCGGGGTGCTGCAGTAGCCACTGCTCGGCTACAGCCAGGGGCGCAACTCCGTGCCGGCCGAACGGCGGATCGATGCAATCCCACCCGCACCTCTTGGCTATTAGCTCCGCCAGATACGGCGGGGAAAAGGGGCCATACACACGAGGCGACACCATATACCCGCGCCAACCCGGCGCTCTCTTTAGCTCGGAGTCGCGGCAGACGCGCTCCGCCGTGATCTCCAATACGTCCCCATTGCCGCGCGCCGTGGCCTGAAATCCCTCGTCGGTGTTCGCCGGCAGTGCTGCCGGCGTGATAGATATCGACTTGTAAGGCGGCGGGGTGGGTTGTGCCAACTCGACCAAGCTACGGATATCGTCGCGCACCAGCGCGACCAATACCTCATATGCGCCCTCTCCCGTATACTCGCGATGCTGCCGGGCGCCCCGGCAGTCCGCGACCGCAGCGCGCAGCTCTCCAGTAGGACTCACCCACACATTGGCATATGCTAGCGTAGATCCATCGCGATAATACCGCCGCGCGAGACTGATGTCCTTGGGCTCGCCGTAGAGCCCAGGCGCTAGTCCAATTACGGGCTGATCGTCGACCACATCCACATCCATATTACTCCACGTGCCGTCTAGCAGCGGAGATACCACCGCTATGCGACACCTTCCCGGCAGCCAACGGGCTGCCTCATCGTCAGCTTCGGGACAAGCCAGGGCCTTACGGACAGCGGCCATGGCTTGGGCGAGATCTCGCTTAGATAGATCCATGGTGATCCTCCTCTTGCCGGCTGAGCCGGCGTTATTGTGGCCTTGCACTCCCTGCGCCCCAGGACTCGCCTGGAGCGGAGGCAGGGCAAGAGCCCTGCGCTAACCGTAGCAGTGATACCGCGTCCCACACCTGCACTCCAGCAGGCAGAGCCTCGCCTCCCAGTGCTGGATATCGGCCAGGCTCTTGGCCCCCACCTCGTTGCCGCGGCCGTCGGTCGCCGGCGCGCCGCACGCGGGGCAGTAGTCGCGCGCTACCCCATAGACGTTGCCGCACTCGTCGCGCCCCTCAAACTCGCGCCTGGCCTGGGGTGTGGAGAGTATGTAGCGCTCGGAGTAGTCCCGCTTATACTCACGCTTGGGCATGTCCAACCCTCCTCTCTAGTCAGCCAGGATCTCCACCATCCACTGATACTCATCCTCGGGATCGTCGCATGTCGCATCGCAATACAGGCGATACGTGCCCAATCTCATGGCCACCGGCGCCTCCTCCGGATCCCAGCCCGGTATTAGCAGTAGCAGGCCGCCATAATACTCATCCGGCGCGAGCGTAACCAACGTGCCCTCCGGTATATCCACCTCAGCGAGAGGTAGCGGCTCGCCGCCGCCCGCGCACTCGGGCGGGTAGTAGGAGCACAACACCCGATACCCTGCTGCTAGCAATCGCTCCTTGACTGTCTTGGCCGCGATGGCCGCCTCCATCGCGCGATACATGCCCTCGGGGTCGTGGTATAGCTCGTCACACCACCGCCGATACATCTCCATGGTCATGATCAGCGGCCGCTCACCGCCGGGAACGCCCAGGTCGAGCACCCCTGTGCATCCTAGCTCGTCATCTGTCTCCGGCACCTGGTCGGCGATTGCGCCATCCGGGACCGCCAGGTCCACAAGCGGAACATCGCTGGTATCCGGCGTGTTGGTCACAATCAGGGCCACCTGATAGCCCGCCGCTAGCAGCTCGTCTTTGATGGTCATCATTGTGTGTGGTCCCCTCCTATGCGATCCTGCAAACCTGCAGCTTGGCGTTGTTGCCGCCGGTCACCTTGGCCTGATAGTTATCAAACTTGAATCCGAATGGCCTCTTGGTCATCTGCACGGGAAAACCCAGCTTGCTCGCAATAACCTTGCCATACTCGTTGATGTCCTCATGCTCACGCTCATCCAGCCAGCGCCAATACAAGTTAACTATGAGCTGGATGTTAGCCATTACCTTCTGCACTCGCTCGGGAGTTGCTGCCATTACAATCCCCTCCTTACTTGTAAGCCTTGTGTTTGCGCAGCACGTCGTCGCAGGCGTTGTAGAGCATCGTGTCCACGGTGTCGCGGTGGTCGATCCACCACTTGGAGCTAGTCTCGGTGCGGAGCTTGCCCATGGTCGCCTCGTATACCCCGACATACTCCGTGCCCAGCGCGATTGTCTCGGGCTTGGTCGCCGCGGCCAGCGCCGCAGGGTCGATCTTGCGCACCTTGGCCGCGTTATCCAGCGCCTTGCGCCGGATCTGCTCCGCCCACGCGATCTGTTTAGGCGATCCCACGAGCGCCGGGAGATCATCTGCTGCATTGGCCTTGGCCGCTCTCGCGCCCTCATCGGTGAGTTTGCACTGCCTGCACGGCTGGCTCTGCAGCCACTCAACCTTCCGCTCACGCTCCGTGCGCGGGCCGAACAACTCGATGTCCGAGACGTGTCCGCACGTATGGGTGATCTCGTATTGCACGCCAGCACCCTCCTTACTTGACTATCGCGGCCAGCTCGCGTAACTCGGCAACCAGCGCCTCATCGCGAGGTATCCTCCGACCGATTGCGCCGGCCCCGCCGGTGGTGACATTGTTTGTGCTCCAGCAGTCGCCATCCCTGCCGTTGTTGCGGACATACCAGATCTCTGAGTCATTGAGCACAAACCAGTCGCCGCCACCATAAATGGTCTGAGTGTCAAATATCCTCTCGCCTCGGGCGTTGTTGTCGTTGGCCTCAGGCCGCTCGCCGCGCTGCTGGATGTCGCGTTTGATCTCCTCCAGCCGGGCCTTGGCTGCCTTGACCTTGAGCGCGGCCTCGCGCTTGGCGATGTAGGGAGCCGCCTCATCGGGCGTTGCCTCGCGGCATGTAGCGGTGTATGCGTACCCGCTCTCGTCGCCGACCCCGAAGCTCATGCCATCGTAGCGGTAGTATTTAGAGCTTGCATCCAGCACACACAACCACTCGGGATATCCTCGATCACGGTAGCTGTCTCCCGCCCGCATGATCTGCCCGCGCTGCCAGCCACGGTGGCCGTCGCCGCTGCCGGCGTAGAGTGTATAGGTTTTGGTTGCCTGCGGCACCTCGACATGTTTCGGGCACGTAACGTGCTCTGTGCGCCTGGTCGTTTTATCCCAGTTGATTGCGTCGCCGGGCTGTATGGCCTGGCCACACTTGGCGCATTTGCCGGGGTATCTCGCCTGGATGGTCATGTCAGCGCCCTCCTTGCTATGTTGTCCCCCTGTGATTACAGTATAGCAAGGCATTGTAATATTGTAAAGCCCTTTTGGCAACATATTTCCGAGAAATTTCGAGAAGGCGCAACGGAATTCATTGTTTGGGGATTATCTGAACAGGTTAGCCCATACCGAACAACCGTTTGGCGGAAAATGACACGCTGTGCGCCCCGTGACGCGGCTTTTAGGCATTGGGTGGTATGTCGAGATGGGGGAATCGGTGTGGAGGCGTGTAGGGGGTCTAGGGGGCCATTGAGGGATCAGAAGGGGAAGGGAGCCCCGTTACAGGCGTAACGGGGCTTATCTTGTGGTAACTGACACATTGCGGTTACCTTTGCACATCGAAATGGTCAGAATCGACTGACAAGGGGCGGTAAGGGGGTAGCCCTTCATCTCGGCGTAGCTCCGCTCCGAGTTAAGCAGAGAGCCGTTTGTGACCTCCCAGTACAATCTTGGCGGAAGGTCGATGTTGTGCAGATCGGGCACATACCGCTGCAGGGGTCCGGCAAATGTCGCCTTGTGAATGTGGCCCTCCACGTAGATGTCGGCCTCGATGTTGCAGGTCTGCTTGTGGACAGCATTGAGCCCCGAGCCTATCATCGTGCCGCCGGAGGATCCATGCTTGACGGAGATGGTGTAGGCGATGCGCCTGGGCTTGTCCGACGCGTAGGCGACGCAGCCGAAGTGGCCGAAATATCTGTCACTGATACCTAGGCAGTCGGCAAGCACATCCATAGGGTCATCGCCGCCCTCGTCGGGTGAGCGATACTCGTGGTTGCCAAGGACGGCGCCATCTATGCGGTTTGCATGCGGCTTGAGCTTCCGCACCAACACCTTGCGCTGCTCCGGCAAAGGCAAGACCTGCTCGGAAAGCAGGCCCTTACTTTTTCGCATCTTCGTTTCATGTAGATCACCCAGCAAGATCATCCGCATGTTAGGATCGGAATCTAGCAAGCCCAGGTAATAGTCAAGCAGTTTCTCGTCGAAACACATGTGGCCGACATGCAGATCAGAAAGCAGCAACACTCTCAGATCGTCGATGCCGGCCCCCACGCGTACAACGTTTATGCGCTTACCCACACAGTTCACCCTATACCCACGGAGGCTGAATGTTGCCCCTGTCGAGCTGAGTTAGCCCCTCCGCATCCACGCCGGAGAACTCATACGTCAGCGCCCCGTCGCCCAGGGGCAGGGTATACGGAGCCTCATAGCACCCCACATCAATGCGAGCCGGGGTAAGCTCTTTAATCAGTTTCCGGCTACCATCGTATATTCTCAATACCACGTCGGTCGGGTCGTATGGCTGTCCATCCCGCCCGTGGAATGTTCCTCGTATCCAAATCGTATCGCCTTGCTTCATCCAACCACCTCCAGCTCGGTCGTGCGGCCCTCGACGCCTAAAGGCAAGTCACGGCGCATCGCAACAAGCACCGTTTGCCGTCCTATAATGCCGCCAACGTAGCGCATGACCACAAGGCCATCCGCCGTGGCTACTGCTATACACTCGCCTTGCGGCAAGCATATCCGCGTGAGCCATCCCTCAGTATCTGCCGTTGGCAGTGCATCTCCCATGACGTGGCTGCGCCGTATCATGGTGCCATATACTGCCGCTTGCGCCATCGCATCGCCTGCGAGCTGTCTATATCTCCTCACCGCGCCGCTTGCGGTTGCCTGTGCATCCGCATAGCCCGATACCCTGCGCAATCTCGTTGCAGCGCCCGAGCCCGTCGCGGTGCTCGTGCTTGCTCCTGCCAGCATCCTCAGCGCCGAGAGCACACCATCTGCTATCGCCTGCGCCTCTGCATTGCCCGATAGCGCTCCGTATCTCGCTGCCTGGCCACTCGCCGCCGCCTCGGCGTGGGCTTGTCCCCCTGCCCACCGTATGCGTGTAATGGAGCCTGCCGCGTCCGTGGTGATGATGCAAGCGCCATCCAGTCCCGCGATGCGCGAGAGGATGCCCGTTGCCTCGAGTACCGCCGTGCAGTTACCCACAAGCCCGCGTATGGCGATAAGCGCCCCGTAAGCGTCTGTGGTGGCCTCACACTCGCCCATAACGGCCTTGCCTAATCTGAGCAGCCCTGTGGCCTCTGCAGCGCCTATGCTCTCGCCGCCTGCGAGCCCGTGACGTGTCACGTAGCCTGCTGCGAGAGAGGCTACATCGGCATGGCCCGAGAGGGATCGCTGCCGCGCTGTGTAGCCCTCGCCCGTGGCTTGAGCCTGTCCTGTGCCTGAGAGCGCCCGTATTGCCGCAAGCAGTCCCTCCGCCGTGCTCGTTGCCGTCGTGTCGCCCTGCATCGCCCTGGCCCTATAGGTCGCGCCTGCCGCCTCGATGGTGGGCAAGCACTCGCCGCTTACTGTCCGCGCCCTGCGAGTCGTTGCAGACGATGCAACAACTGCTTCTGTGTGCCCCGCAAGCGCCCGGTGGCGAGAGGTGGCCCCTGCGCCATCCGCTTGCCCTGTAATCGCGCCCTGCGCGAGTCTCACGGCTGTGCCGTGCCCTGTGGCGGTAGCCTCGAGTACCGCTGTGCCGCTCACTGTGCGTTGCCGTGTCGCCGCCCCTGCGCCCTCCGCCGCGATGGCTGCTATGCCCTCTGCGAGCCGTTGCCGCGAGAGAGCAGATATACCTACAACATCGCCCGTGGCAGTGCCCGCCGAGAGGCTGCGCCGCATGGCTGCACCCGTGGCGGTGGCTGCTGCCTCGCAGGAACCGGACAGCTCCTTGATGACGCGACTGGACACCCTCGCCGGGTACCCCATCGCGTCATGCCCTGCCGCTATCGGTCGCCCGTACTCGTCGTGCCGTCCGCTCGCGAACCTTCCCAGATGCGTGTGTCCCATCTACCTCACCTCACACGCGCAGGTTTAGCGGGGTGTAGGCGATGCGGGTGATGCGGTAGTTGCGGTAGTAAAGCGGCATGGCCGAGGAATTAGTATTAATCTGATTTGAGTCCTGACGGTCCCCCCACCATGCCCGCAGCAAGCGCCACGTAGCATAGGGCGCTGCGACGCGGATTAGGTTAGTGCCGTACAGCAGAAAGCAATACAGGTCCTTATTCGTGGCGCTCATCGGTTGTATGTAGCCGTATGCAGTGCTACTGTAGGGATTCGGTCCCTTGGTCAACACAGGATAATAGTTGTCATGTGCAACCACAACATCTGCGAGTGCTATATCGTAAGGGCCGATGCGCGTTGGCATACAGGCGAATGCCTTGTATTGCCAATCGACGCCTGCGCCCGACGCCCACAGATATGCGTCCACCGTATCGCCGACCGACGCGGGGATGGGCAAGTCCAGCGAGTTCAGCGTCCAGTATTGCGACGCTGATACATAACTGTTTGACCCCGTGCTGTGATTCGCCCCGTTGATCTTCACGCGCCAATAGACGGTCAGCGTCCCTCCGCTCGTGTTCTTGCCGCCTGCGCACAACATCATCATCTTACTATGTGGCAACTCGTATGGACTCCACGTAGGCAAGTGCTTAGTCGCCAGCGTGAAACTCACTTGTGGACTAGCTGGTTCGCTCGTCGGCAGTGCCACAGGCGTTTCGAGCGGCGTTTCATCGGGGTCAGGGTAACTGATGCTCACATCCACCCGACCTTTGAACAGCGGCGCACCCGTGCAGTTAGGACTCCTAGCCATCTAGCACCACTCCAAACTGCGACAAGTCCATGCCCTCGGGGCCGCTGATGGTGAGGGTATCGTCGCCAAACGAATACCCCCACCCGTCTGCGCCCTTGGCCCTGAGTTGCGCGTCGAGCGCCATGACGCCATCGCCGGTGGACTGGTCAGGGATAACGGGATGCAATATGCGATAGTCCATTCAGTCCACCTCCTTACGCTGGGGTTTTGGTGTAGGTGCCGCTCCACATGATATCTTGAGCTGCGGAATGAGTGTTTTTGAACTGCGCGTAGGAGCTGTTGGTGAGCCTCAATCCGTCGCCTGCCATGCAGGTCACATCGCCTTTGGTCACAAACACCCTTGTCGTGCCGTCATACAGATACAGCTCGCCAGGGTAGCCGTGGGCGAGATAAGCCAGCGACACCTCATGTCCGCTAGCGGGGCGTATGTCCGCGTACGCGTCCTTGGCAATGTTGGTCGCCTTGCCGCACCAGGCATCATCTATAGCTGCCAATCACATCACCCCTAGTCTAGCTTGACGCTGATGCTACCTGCGCGAATGACGCACACATCGTTGACTGCGTAGGACTTATGCGGATTGTTGGTGTCGGGCAGCGTATACAGGCAATGGCCCTCTGTGGCAGCATCCCATAGCCCCAAATGCGTGATGGGTTGGCCTGCGCCCCACGGGCCGGTTGGGTCACCGAATGTCACTTCCGCGCTGTTCACGCATTTATAGCCCGTGCCATCGGATGTAGGTGCTGAGAATGCAATCTCCTGCCGGGCATAGCCCGTGTCCACAGTGCTCACTTCGCCCACCGAGCCGTCGTCGGTTGGGTCGGCAGTATGCAGCGAGATATACACCTTCGCTGGCGATGTGTATGCCGTCGCCCGCAAGGTGGCATTGAGCAGAGCCTGCTCTAGATAGTCAGAAAAGCCTGCCATTTGAGTTCCTCCCTATTTGCCCGGCGCGACAACGAGTCCCGTGATCGCGCCGCCCAGAATTCCTGCCAGTAGCCATGCGTATCTCTCGGTGCCCATAAGCCGCTTGAGTTGTATAGCCTGCATATTTATGATGGAATCCCTGTCCGCGAGAGCGATGGTAAGCCGGTCAATCTCCATGCGGAGCAAGTCGCCGTCCCTCTCTGCCTCCTCATACAGCTTGAGAGTATCCTCCACCAGCGCCTTCTGCCTGCCCACCTCTGCCGAGAGTGTAAATGCCTGATCCTGCCATGCGAGAGCATCAGTCATGGCCTGCTCGTAGAGAGCCTTGTAATCCGGCGCTGCTAATGCGGGCAGCGAGATTAGCACGAGAGTCAATAGGACCATCAGTAGCCTCTTCATCTGCCGCTCTCCCTTCTGATTCTCTCTGCCTCGCGCTTCCGGCGCTCCTTGGCGTCGAGCGTGTCCTGCACGGTGCGCCGTGCGCCCTCCACTACAGGATCGGGCTGCATGATGGCCTTGCCCGCGCCCGTGAGCCCTGCCGCGCCGGTGATCCCGATGCCAATGGCCTGCGCGAGCTTGTAGCCCAACACGGTGCCTATAATGAGAAGCAGCAGGCCCGCGCCTGCCGCAATCCATATCCGGTTAGCTCTAAGCCACGCCTTGATCATCGGATGCCTCCTTCTGGCCAAATGCCGTCGGCCATGCGAGTTTGATCGCGTCGAACTGTCCCATGCTCAATAGCCATGCGATAATTGCTCTTGATAGCCACTCGCCCATATATGCCTGCCAGCCGCCGACATACGACCGTGCAGCGAATGCCGCTGACACCGCCAGTGATACCCACCATGCCAGCGCGATTAGGCGCGCCGTTCGCTCGCGTTTGGTCCCCGGTGCGTCGAGCCAGCGCCTAGCCCGCCGTCCGAACCATCCTCTCCGTAACCCGTTGATGATGTTCATTACAGCGAACGCGCAAGTTGCGTCAATGCCAATTCTCATGAGACTGTCGAGGTTCATCTCTCAACCTCCCACTTCGGCCCGCCTAGCTTCTCAATCTCTCTCACGACATTCCAAATCTTCTGTGCATACTTGGGGTCTGTCGCCCACCCCGGTTCCCCATCGCTCGGCAGAATCGCGGACAAGAATCTGCTGGGGTCATGCGTTACGCTCAGAGCATCGTGGTACCAACTCAGGCGCGAGAGCAATCTGGAGTAGTCCACGATGCACTCGTTCCAACTGGGATACACGCGCCACTTGGCGACAGTGTCGTACCAGCCCTTTGCCTTGCTCCATTCCCTGGTCGGCAGCTCCAGCGTCTGCCCACTCCAACACTTGCCTGCCTTGATACCGAAAAGGTTGTTGGCGCGAGCGCAAAGCCCGCTGCTGCCCCAGTTTGATTCCAATGCAGCCTGAGCGAACACAACAGGCTCGTTGAACTGTGCACCCTTCTGCCGGGCGACCTTGCACGCATTGCTCATGCGCTCGACAAACTCTGGTCTTGTCATTTGGCTACCCGCGCCACGATAGCAGCGATGATAGCCGATACGCCCGCCATGCCAAGAGTCCTGAGCCATTCGGATTTAGCGAGTGACTGCTCGATGCGCTTGGTGCTCTCGCGCAATTCCTTTATATCAGCCTTCATCTCGGTTACATCGTCGCGCAGGTATCCCACATCCTTTCCGAGGCTACGCCCATACTCGCAGCCGCGCTTATGCAGCTGTTCTGGGTCTATCTCTGTGTGCCCGTTTGCCATTCGATCACCTCAATACCCACCAAATCAAAAGGGCCTCGACCGCGAATGTCGAAGCCCTTCCCATGTCTCGTTTGAACAGTTCCGCTCCAGCCCGATGCCACGGGCAGAGAAGTGTGCCGCTCTGCCATGCTTGGGGTCGCAAGAGGCTGTATGCTCCATCCACCACGTCCGGCAGCACTGCTCCCAGCACGCCCCACAACGCCCACGGCCAGCCTCGACAGAGCAAGACGATGCTCCTGGCCACCTGCCATAGCCACCAGGGCCAATAGCGGCGAGGAGGCCAGCCGCGAAACTCAGGGAGCAAGTAGTCCATGGCCGCGTGAGAAAGGATGCCCGCCGTGAATGCAAGTCCCGGCGGGCAGTGTCGGGCGATTACTATGCCCGCTGCGATGTGTCCAACTGCTGTCATACTACTTCCACTTGCCGATGGCGATGGCGTTGACATTGAAATTGTCGCCCGCAATGCACACAGCAGAATGCACGGCAACGGCGATAACCACGGATGCGGTGGAGAGGGGAGCAACGTGCTGGTTATGGCTAATGTCGTACGGGTCGTCACGTCCGTTGATGCGTGGCTTTTCGATAGCGCACACAACAATGGGCGCTTCCCCGAAAACCGCGGGGAATGACCATTGGGCACGCATGTAACAGTCGTTTAGATAGGTGCCGTTCAGCCTCTTATAGCACACCTGTAGCCCGTTCTCCCACCGCACGTACGTGCCGTCGCTGTTGGAGTCCATATCTGAGATGCGAACACCCGCGAGAGCGTCGAGAGCAGCCGCCACTGTTGTTGGAGCAAAGCCCGATACAGAAGAATTATAATGCGATGTCTTGAGTCCCATTTATGCCACCCCCACGGCGCGAAATGCGCAGGTGCCCGCTTTGCATGAATAGTGCAGCACACTGCATGTTCGCGGGAAGTTGTCTAGCACCTCGCCGCTTTTTAGCGTGAGCCGATTGCTCGGCGTTGCCGAACTGGCATCGAATGCGATGTACAGGTCAGTGCCGCCATCGTTGACAATGTGCGAGATCCACTTCACGGCGAAATCCGCATTGGCGTCCGATGTTGTAGCCGTCGCCGCCGCCTCGACTGAGGAGGCGAACCCATGCCCACGCATAGCCCATGGATCGGTGCCTGCTTGCCCTTGCTTGAGCGTGCCAATGTCCACCGTCAGGCCCTCTGCATTCACCGTAACCCCAGCAGCCAACACAAGCCGCCCTTCTGCATCCACCTGGACAGGCACTTCGGTTGCGCCGTATTTGCCCTTGATCGTCACCACGCCCAGCGCACGGGCGGCGCGATCTATTACATCGACGCCTTCCGGCACTCGTGTATGAATCGATTTATTGGTCACGTCTACCGGATTGTCTCCCGCGGTATGCAGGAGCTGTTGTAGTGTTACATCTGCCATGTCACCACTCCCATTGCACTCTCAGTGTTAAGCCATGTTCGTCGGCCCACGGCGGGCGGCCGCTCTGGCTCAACCAGTGATTGCACCAGTCCGTCAGCCTCACGCTCCACACGCCCCGCCGCGCCTCTGCCCATACGGTGTAGTCCTGTCGCACAGGCACCCATGATGGCACTATGCCTGCCTTCCATACCCACTCGTCACACAAGCAGCGCAGTGAGTAGCCGATACCAAGCCAATCTGTGAGCGGATGCGTTCCGACAGTCTCCCATGTCCATTGCCGAGTTACGAGGTCATATTCGCCTGCGACTGTGTGCGAGGCCGCGCAAGGGGCGGCGAGAAGGAGAATTATGCACAGTAGTGTGACGTTACGCAACCTGTAACACCGCCCAATGAGATATATACATTTTTCTGGCATTAGCGTCGGTGGTCTTGACCTCGGCGTAGAATATCGCGTCATCGCCTAGATATATAGGCAAATTCGATGTAGCTTCACACGCCGAACCCTGCGTAACTTGCCATCGGCATACACCACCTGCAACGGTGATAATGATCTCTTTATTCGCTGTGGTATTGCCGGCGCCCGACGTGGATAATTCTGCTGTCTCCACAAGCGACGTGCCGTCGCCGTGTGCTCCGTAGATATAGCCGTCGCGGTAGGAAATACCCACAAACTGTTTACTAGCAGGAGTCCCGATGCCAGCATACCCCGTAACTGCGCTGTAAGAGTCATATCCAATCCCCATACGGATAAAGTAGGGTCTGGATGTGTCAAAATGCGTAGTAGCTGGGCATTCCTTGCGTAGGGTCGAAGATGCGCCGCTTTGAGCAGCCGTGGTTAGTTCAACATGGCGTTCGGTGCACACGGCTGTGCCCGTCTCAGCGAAACCATATACGGAATCGAAACGTGTAGAGTAATATATGCTGCCTGGACGCATCACATCAACCAGGCTCGGCCACGGTGCATTAGGGGCGGTATTGTCGCCGTAATTATACCCCCCCACCGCCTCCCTTACAGTGCCTAGTTTGATATAGTCGCCTGCAGGCGGTCCCGTCGTCGAGTAGCTTGCAGTCGCGCCCGTGGCAAGACCTATGCCATCGCGGGTAAGACACAGATAGATTGCGTACGTATTATTATTCATTGTAGGCTGAGGCATCTGCAGGTTAATCGGTGCGTCAGTCACCACACAATAGCCGGCGATCACTGCCACCCCCGCCGTGATGGGGAGGGTAGAGCCCTCTACCTGAGAGGGCAGATTGAAACCGCTGACCACGTAATTGCGGGCCCCCGGCATCATCCATCCTGCCAGGTTAATCTCCTTAAGCACCTTCTGAGTCGCCCCACCCACCGCATTGGCGCTAGGAAAAATCTTTATCCCCATCTGCTACGCCACCTCCAGCGGGAATGACCACTGTATTGCCCACACGTGCTGCGCATCCTTGATCTGTGGCTCCAGCGCTACCCACGCGAACGGCACGCTGCCCGCAAACACCATCGCAGAACGCAGCGTCAACCCATTGCACATGTTGGATGCCAGGTAATACTGCGCCTCCAGCATGGGGCCATAGGTGCGTAGCGTCGAAAGGTCTGACCTCCACACCTCATCCACCGGCCCGGTCGCGTCAGCGGCGGGCGCTGTTGCGCTTGTGCCCAGTGCTATGGTGGTGAGCGGGGAGCCCACGCCGCGAAAACAGTCCCACAGTGCCGTTAGACCCGAGTCCAGCACTCGGTTATGCACTCGCTGATGACCTGCTAACTCCATACTAGGGTAATCGTAGATGCCAACATCAACGTTAAATGGCACGATCCGTATTGGGTCGCGCCGCATGTATATAACGCGCATTAGTCCACCTCGCAAAATCCGACCTCACTTATTGTGACCTCTGCTGGAGCATAGTCAGATATGTTCACGGAGCAGGTATCCGAGATCTTAACCACATCCAGGATTACATGCACGATCGGCATGAACTCAGGTGCGAGCTGGTCTGCCGCCGATGCCTGTTCGCGTTCTCTGAGCAACGCCCGATAGTATTCGCGCCACCGGGGATTCTCTGAACCTACGGTCTCTACACTATATTGCAGCCTGTATGTTTCATCGACTGTTGGCTCTTCCTTGATCCGAATATTGTCGATCAGGAACTTTTTCCCGATGCTCAGCTCTGGCAGGGCGATGTCGAGCAGTTGCCCAGCATGCAACCCGTGCGTCGAGGTCCGAAACATCACCTTGGTGGGGATGTGGTCATACTGCTCCAGAATGGTCTCTGCCTTGGCCGTGGCGATGTCCGCGCGGTCGATCCCCTCATCCACCTCAACGGCCTCATAGATCCCAGTGCCGCCCTCGATGGCCTGACGTGCAGTGATTTCATCTTTGTTCACCGCATATCCAAGGATTGGGAACCTGCCAAAATACGACAGCTCGACGACATCGCCCGCCGACAGCGGGGTATCTCCGATGTAGCGAATGGTGTTGGAGCCTGGTTCGAATACCCATCGTATATTCGGGTCGCCGACACTCCCGATTAGTTGCACCACATCATTGACCGTGATCTCAGGGGCCTTCTCGATCTCATCGTACGCAGTTGTTCCATTGACAGCCGTTGCATGCTGCACGTAAAACACGGTTTGCCCTGCGGTAGCGGTCCATCGAATCTGGCTGATCTTGTCGGCAGTGACCTTGGTCCCTTTCACGCGCTGCACATTACGATACTGCGATCTGTCATACTCAACTTGCAGGTCATACGCTATTAGGTCGCTGTTAGCCACGATGCCCCATGGAGCCGCGGTGGCAATACGCTCGACGAAATGCACGCCTTTGCCAGCGTCTACCCACCATTTATAGCCGGTCAGCCGTGACAGCTCAGCCATGCAGTCAGCCACAGAGAGATAGGCAAACTGTGTTTTTTTGAGCACCGGCCCATCCTGGACATCGGCAACAGTGAACCCCTCGCCCGTGAGACCGTCGGCAATGAGACATTTGACGATGTCGCCCGCCTTGTAGTTGAGGTGCGTCCCCGAGTAGAACCGGCGCGACATTATACAGCCCCAGTCCACGATGCTGAGGTGATGCATGAGACCTGCGCCAGCTGGCAGCAATTCGATGCCCGGCTTCTCTATCTGCCCATTGAACACCCCAGTGATGACCGGGTTCTCTGCACCCTCTGGAGGAGGCTGTACGTCCTCAATCACCACTGGCATGCCTGTCACTAAATGCAGTTCGTTGCCCTTATCATAAAGGTCCACCGAACATGTGTCGGTTGCGTTGATTTCCTCGGTGATAGACAGTGAGCCTAGCAGCACAAATGCCGAGACGTCCTTGCCGGCTATGGTAATGCGGAGTATCGGATTCACCTCCCCGAAGGGGAAGGCCGGGTTGCCCCGGCCTACGCGTATGAGACTCTGGCGCGGATGTTCTCACGGCGCAGGGCCTCAACCGTCTTGCGCTGTATCTTGTCCGTGAGCGTTTCCACGTCTCGATCTGACATGATGTGGTTGCCGTGCACGTCCACATGCACGTGAATATCACCACCGCCATACCCCGCCGCCTTACTGCTGCGAAGCGGGATCACGGCTTCTGGCCCGGCCTCGCCGATGAGTGCGAATGTAGGCTTGGTCACTATGCCACCATCGGCAAGCGGTTTAGCCTGCGATGAGGGTTTATCGTCTTTTGACCAATTGCTTTGAATTGCCAGTAACGTTGCAAGCGCACCTGCAATTATCAAGGCGCCAATCGGCGACCACATCCATTGGATGGCGGTTTGCACCGCTTCGCATGCCAGCACCGCGCCCACTGCCATTTCAATGAACGCCTTAAGCATGGAATTTAATGCGGTTTTCAAAATGGTGTTCCAGTCGCCCTCGCCGGTTATGAGTTTCATGCTAACATCTGTAACGAGTTTATTCATAGTGGACTGCGCGTCATGTTGGAATTTGTCGATAACCTCTTGCATTGTCTTGAATGTACGTTGGGTTTCGCCGGTGATATCGACACCTAACTGTTCCCAGATTGCCTTCGCCTGCTCGGCAGTGACACCATGCGTTACAAGCAGGGTAGAGAACGCTTTTTCCGTCTCGCTATTGATACCCGCGCCGGTGGTGCGTGTCAGGGCGGTCATGTCTATGCCAGATCTCTCAAGCGTAGCAACGATTTTACCCCATACTTCTGTCGTCTTGTTCTTGAGCCGTTCCCATGCCGTACCTGTGCCCGCCGCAGATGTGACTGCATCTATCATGGTTTGATCCAGTGTCAGCCCCGTCTCCGTCGCCGCACTGCTGATCTGCCCGAGCGACAGTCCCATCGCATCAGCTGTTGTTTGCCCAGCCAGTTGCAGCCCGCCCATACTCTCCACCATGCGATCAATCGCTGAGGTAAACGGCTCCGGTTCGATGGCATCCAGTTTCAGCGCCCCACTGAGGGTCAGGGGCCCCATTGCCGCCAGCTGTTCATCGACCAGGTGCTGCAAATCAAAGTTCTGGAGGTTCGGCTTCAGTTCGGCGTCCAACTCTAGTGAGAGCGGTCCCTTCAATTGCTCCTGAACCTTGTTGCCGAACAAATCCTTAAGGTTGTCCGGCACCAGCTTCATCTGATCTGCATCCAGCGTCAATGCCAGTTTAGCAGGCTTGGCATCGTCCAGCGCGCCGAGCGCCGAGTCCACGCCATATCGCATTGCAGCACCTGGGATAGATGCCGTCTGCCACCAGACGTTCTCCGTGTCGTCGCGCATAAGTCGCGCATTGTGCGCCATCCTTCGCGCCATCGATTCCAAATGGCCCGACAAGGTGTCCTCCATGCGCTCGCCTGCTCGCCCGAAGGTCTGCTCCACCGCGCTATGCAGTTCATCCGACGATAGGAGGCCATCGGCTATGGTCTTATCTATCGCCCGCCCTGCATTTGTCAAATGCGAGAATGGGCCAGACTTGGCGTCCGAGTGAGGCAGTAGTTGCCCTGCATCGCCGAACTTGCCGAGGATCGCATCATACAGTGCATTACTGCTTGACGCGCCCTGCGCTAACGTCTCGATGATGGCTCGCCCGTTCGCAGTCAAATGCGAGAATGGGCCAGACTTGGCGTCCGAGTTCGTGAAAAGCTTTTTCGCTATCGTATCGAACGCTTTCAGCACTGCCTGAAATAGCGAATCAGAGGATGCAGCCCCTTCAGCCATGGTATCTACAATAGCCTTACCCGACTGCTTCGACGTGCCCGCAACCTGCGCCGCGAATGTCTTACCCTTGCCTTGCCATACGGCGACAAGCCCATCTAGGAGTTTGGCTTGGTCTGCAATAAGGAGCTTGCTATCCTTATCAAGGATGCTCGCGTCCACGAGATCTTGCGATGTAACGCCGAGGTATTGCGCCGCGTCGAACGTTCGCTTCTCGTTCTTGGTGTCGCGCAACGTACTAGCTGCATGTGTAAACTGCATTTGCGAGACCTTGTCCAGATCCATGAATTTCATCGGCGGTGCTGCTTGTATCTCTTTCTGCTTCTTGGCAACCTTGTCATACAGTAGGGCCAAGCCGCCGACTGCCAGGAATGTCATGCCCAGCGGAGTGGCCAGCCCCGCGATGATCTCCAGACTGCCAGCAACTACCTTGAGCCCTACACCGGCCCCAACTAGCAACCCAAGACCCTTAATCATCTGGTCCTGTTGCTCGGGCTTTATATTGTTCCAACTGCCGATGACCTTATCGAGGTAAGTCAGAACCTGTGGCAAGACCTTTTCGAGGTTCGCAGCGACCTTGTCTCCCAGCGGAGCCAATGCGACATCCAGCTTGTTACGCATAACCTGCATCTTCTCGCCGAAGCTCTCGGTCTCTTTGGACGTGCGTTCAATCGCGCCTTTGCTCGCGTCCAACTTCTTTGCGTACTCGTCTGCATTCATCGCGTTCCGCCTGATCGCGTCGGCCATGGGCTGAGCCGCGCGTGGACCAAACACGCGGGAGCTGATCGCTAGTGCCTCCTGCTCGGTCCGGGCCTGCCTAATGCCCTCGATCCATTTCGGGAACTCCCTTTTGGGGTCCAACCCCTGACTGGTTAGCTCGTTGATTGCGCTCTTGAACCCCATTGTGGCATCACTGACATCCACGCCGTGCTGGTAGAACGATACTAGCAGGGCTGTCGCCGAGCTTAGATCATAACCTAGCTGCCTAAACTGCGGCCCGGCATCGAACAGCGCAGCATTCAACTCGGTCACGCTGCCCGTAGACATTTGAGCTGCTTTGAACATGCGGTCCATCGTGCTGGAATAGTCCTGCTCTGCTACGCCCCACGACTGCACCATACGCGCGAAAGAACCGCTAACCTGCTTGGGATTCTCGCCGAACATCTTGCCAGTCAACACAGCCTGCCTTGCAAGCCGATCCAACGCAGGCCCGCCCTCCATGTTGAGGCGTGCGCTTAGATCCCCGACGGCCGCGGATATATCGCCCAGACCCGCAGGCGTGGTGGTGGCTAGACGCCGGAATGTGTTCTCCAGTCCTATTAGCTTCTGCCCGGTCGCGCCAGTGCGTATGGCGATGTTGTCCAAAGCGTCATCAATGACCATCGAGCTACGCACTGCCAATGTGCCCGCTAGAATCAGTGGCCCACTGATGTATTTGTTCCACGAGTTAGAGAACTTGTTGAGGCTGTCACCGGCCTTTTTGAGTCCATCGTGCAGCGTCTGGAGCCCATTTTGGGCCTTGGCGCTGATTTGATCTGCGGCCTTGCCGACCTCGGTTGCCGTTTCCTTGGCTGTGTTCTTGATCTCCTTGCCCGCATCGTCAGCGGCTTTGGCAGTCTCGCCCGCCGCTTGCTTCGCCGACTGCGCTGCATCCTTGGATGCCGTGTCCACAAGCCCGTATGACGCCGCGTAGTCAGCCCATGCGGCATCAGCTAATTGTCCCGAGTTCGCAATGGCTGCCTGTGTCTGGCTAACCGACTGCGCCACGCTAGTAGCCGCTTTCTCTACTGCCTGAGTGGTAGAGGTTGTGACTGCCGCTGCTGTCTGCGCAGCCTGGCTCTCCAGCACGCCCAGCGCCGCCAGTTGCTGGCCAACTATACCGCTGGGATCAATGGTCAGGTCCACCATCTCGCGCCCGATCTGGACGCGCACCTTCTGCATTTCCGACGCAGCCTTGGACGCTGCTGATGTCGCCGCCTGCGCTGATGCTTGAGCAGCTTTGGCGGTTCGCGATGCGGTTTGTTCCACTGCTCTCGTAGCAGTCTCGGCGCTAGACTTGATGGTCTCCAACGCGGCCCCAGTCTTTTCAAACTGCCGAGCAGCCTGATTGAGCCCTGACACATCAGCGCCTATGCGCACCATAATGGAGCCGAGGTCTGCCATGTTATCTTCTCAGCTCCTTTAGCTGCTTCTCACGTTCTTGGTCCTGCGCTTTTAACCACGCTATCCACTCGGATAGTTCATACGATGTGAGAGAGCGCAGGAGTTGAGAAACTGTCATCCCCAACTCCTGCGCTATACGAAAATACCAGGCCCGTTCAGAGCCTGGCCCTAGGAGTTTTTTGTGATTGCCTCATCGTCTCCGGTGAGCCCTGATACCCTCAGCGCCGCGGTAGTGAGTCTGTCCAACGCCTTGCCGAATTTGCCGTTGAGCCGATCCCGATGTGTAGGCTTGAATACTGGCTGATTTGTCTCGGGGTCGTACACCGAGTAGATTATCAGCTCGGGTTGTATCCTCTCTACGTCCACCTTGCCCTTTTCATCCGTTGTCTTGGCAAGCTTAGCCCTTTGGGCTCCGGTAAGCCCCCTAACCAGCAACCTCTTGCCCCACTCAGGCACCTCAACTGTCTCGCTGGGGATGTCGTCCATGTCCAGGATCTCGTCCGCTAGTGATCTGGTTTCGTCTGCCATGTTGCCCTCCTTATGCCGCGTCGATATATTGTGGTATGCCAGTGATCTGAATGTTCAGGCTTTCGCTCAGCGCCGAGTCTGTTGCGTTCTTCACGCTGTCCGCGGTGAGATGTCCGTACACGTAATAGGCGACGCCATTCTTGAACCGCAGCTCAAGGCCCAACAGCGTTCCGGCGGTGATGCATCCCAGGAAAAACTCATCAAACCACCATCGCTCCACTGCAACAGTCCCGCCTTTGAGTAGCGGCTCATACTCTCTAAAACCCGCAGGCACTGTGTCCCATGATGTAACATCCAGCATGTCCTTCTGCAGATCCATGCTCCACGATTTGGAACCACCGAGTTTGTTGACTGCAGTGAAGTATTTGCCGGTCACAGTTACCTCGGTTCCTGCCTCCAGGCCAGGACTGTATGGGATTGCGCCACCTGCATGGGCGATGCCCGCCGTGGGCGCTACGCTCGCTGTTACCGCCTGGGATGGGTCCCACCAGCGCTTAGCCGGGTTCGTGATCCTGTAGACTGTCCTATCGGCGTTGGCAGTAGTCGCCTCGGTCGTGAATGCCGCTGTGTTTTGCGTTGTATCAATGAGATATACCGATGATTCGTAACCGACGATGACGCCCAATCACATCACGCCCTTATGCGAATGTCGGCGCGCCGTTGAACTGGAAGTTGAACGAGCCAGTCGCTACGCCTTCCACGCTGGATTTGGAGCTTAGACTGGTGATGTACACGCTGCCTGACCACTTATGTGTGGAGTCCTCGTAGAGCTCGACTGTGGCCAGCGTGCCCTGCAGCCACGCATTGCGCAGAGCCGTCTGCCCCGCGTCCGTCGGGTCTGCGTATTTGAGGTTTACCGAGCCCGTCGCGCTCGCTAGCAGGGGAATGGATGTCTTGAAACCATTGTTGCCATCGTTCATTGAGGTTTTGTCAAACATGTCGCGAGAGCCCTCGAAGCTCCAGTCCGCTGTGCCCGCAACCGCCGTTGAACCGACCATGACCTTCGAGGCATATCCGACGATAGCCATTTTACAAACCACTCCTATGCCCACCCGCTGGCGGCTCCCGGAGCAGGTGGAAATTGCATGAGAAAACCGGACGACCATTCTCGTCCGGCCCAAGCGGGATGATGTCGCCTTGCGCCCATATCCCGTCATATTGAGTCCCGTTGATGCCCTGACTCGGCAATGCCGCGAGCGCATCCCTGACTGTCAGCGCCTTCGCCCATGCGATGGGGTACTCGGTGTCAACAGGTCGGCCTCTCACATGCACCATCACAGTTGGCCTGTCCACACGCCATTTGGGATCAGGTGAAAAGCCGCCAGTATCGTATACGGTGATGCACCTATCTGGCGCAGCAGGCATTGAGCCCTGCGCGATGCGCCAGTCTGCTGTAGTCGTGCGCGTGCCCACGCCCGCGGCTACCAGCAGGTCGGCTATATCCTTCGATGGAGGGTTCACTTGAGTGCGCCACCTGCCTTGTCCTGGACGATCTTGGTGAGGTCCACACTCTTAATTGCATCCTCTAGAAACTTAGCCTTACCACCCTTGGGATGGTCGAAGTCGACGCCCTCGTGTTGCGCTGCTGCGTATGGGACGCTAAACCCTACTATGACCATCGCACAGCCGTCCGGGCGCTTGTTGTCGCGGACCTTGCTGGGGTCCGCGCCCGTGGCCACGACGTCGCTTAGTTTGGTGGATGTGGCAGAGCTCTCGTAGTAGTTGATGGTTTTACCGTTCTTTTCTATAGATGCGGCTGTAAGCTCCGTGCCGTCATCCCAACGCAGGCTGCCCGACCGTCTGAGATCGCCCGTCTCGACTGGCGCATCCTGCACGGCTTGGCTGAGCACTGCCAGCCCGGTATCGCGTACGGCCTCAGCTGTCAGGCCCTCGACCTCTGCCAGCTTGGCGTTGAGCTCAGCAATGGCCTCATCTAGTCCGTCCAGCTTAGCTGGCATTATATATACACCTGCCAATGATCTGTTTCGCCGTTGAGCCCCACACGTTCCAAGAGGCTCAGGGGTTCCTTGGCGCTGCTCACAGGCTCGCCTGCATGTCGCCCCGGCGCTATGCGGCCCTGCAGGTCGATGGGCTGTAGCAGCCAATATACTGCACTGGCCACGAGCTCTCTGCCGTCCTTGCTCCGGACAAGCTTGGTCGTGCCCTGGTATCTGCATTTGAGTGTTTGCGGGACCCCGAATCCCCCGCCGCCCCACTCGCCGCCTTCACCTGGCGGCCAGTAGGTGCATTCCTGATCCATCGTTGCAATACTAGACAATGGGCACCGCCCCCACCAACCACGGTCTAATGAGCATCTTGGCCTGCGCCGATAGGAGTCCGCCTGACTGCGCCCTTGCAAGCACCTCTGCGCTGTAACTTTCCGAGGCGTCGCCGATGCTAACCGCCGTCAAACCGTCCCTCTGCCTCGTCGCTCTCTGCGTGTCCTGCGAGAGGATAGCAAGAGCCTCTTCGCAGGTGGCGGCTTTGACCGCCTCGGGAACCTCTGTCTCTGCGCTCCACGCGCCCCGCCAATAGACAGCCCGAGGAAATGCGAGAGGCTGCGCATCGCTGGTCGGGCGACCGCGCAACCTCTGCATGTCTATCGTGCGCGTGGCGGTGATGAGCGCCTGCGTTTTGTGGACTTCGGTGGCTGCTCGCCACTGGTCAGCTCCGTATCGACTCCCGAAGTAGAGATCTGCATCGATCACGGAGATGTAGCTCTCAATCGCCACGTGCTACGCCTCCCTAGACCATGAGGTATACATCGACGGCCTTGCCGTTCAAGGCGCTTGTCAGATCTACTGTGTTCGATTCCAGCGCAGTTGCGCTGACCGTCACTGTAACTCCGGCGTCTTTGGTGTTATCCAGGTATCCAGCTAGCACCGTGTCATGGGCCAGCTTGTACGGCAGACCCAGCACATCGGTAATGCCCACGGATACCCGGTCGTCCACGGAGCCGGGGGTCGTGTCGGTCGATGATGCATCCGGCGTCAGACCCTCGCAGGTGCCATTGGTGTAGGCGATGTTCAGCGTGGTGTCGTTGGCGTCGGCTACTTTGGTGGTCAGCACAACATCGGCCCCTGCGCCGCTTACAGCGAAATGGTCAGCCACGAGCGGAGCAATATAGCTCCGTATCTTACCCGCTACCGCCGCCGCGTCGTCATTGAGATCAACAGCAGCATGCATAACCTTGTCACTCGTGTAGTGGGCAGATGTCACGGTCACTGTCACCGTGCCAGCTTTGGTGATGGCGCCTACGATGGTCGCCGTCTCTACCTGCTTAGTTCCGGCATGGGTCTGCGCCGGCAGTTCGATCTTGGTGACGGCCTTAAACGCCTTGGCGCCGTTCTTCGTTGACTTGCCGGCCAGCGCCAGTGTCTCCGTGATCGCGTTGCCCGCTAGATCAGTGCCGGTGATGATTACATCCCCGGTGATACCGGCCTCGTTACCCACAACAGACAGCGCGCGCGCGTAGTCGGGGTTGACGAGTCCGGCGGTGATGGACTGCGAAGCCGCCGTCAGATGGAACAATCCTACAGCATCGGCATCCGCTGCTGCCGGTCCAGTCCACTGCGCGTGAGCCACGAAGGCCCGGTCTGCATCTAGACCGGGCGCGTCCGTCTGTATGAGCTGCTCCAGCGCAGGATTGAACGGGTAGAACTTACTAGTCACTCCACGTCACTCCTTACGCCTTAGGCGCGAGCACCGCGAACGGGTAGCGGGTCGCGTTGTTGGGATTCACGCGGTTGAGCGGGTTCGGTAGCTGCCAGCCAAGACGCATGACAGCACGGATAGCCACCATATCCTGCTGGGGCAGGTTGTAGATGACCTTGCCGTCCGCGTCGGTGATGACCGCCTCAGTCAGCACCTTGTACGTGACATCCTTACGCATCGCGTATACGAGCTGACTCCAGTCGCCAGAGATCAGCAGAGACTGCGCCGCGTCGATTGCTCCGTTGAGAGGGAACAGGCAATCCGTGCCGTCGAGGGTATAGCGGGTCTTTTCCTGTACGCTGGAGTTGAACAGCGGCACACCATTGGCGTCCCGCAGTCCGCGGAGCTTGGCCTTCATCGTCAGCGCCGCAATGTGCCCGGTAACGAGGTAGCCATCCTCCTCCACCTTGGAAAGCACGCCGCCCTCGACCATAACGTCATCATAGAGGTCAGCTCCAGCGCCGAGGTTGACCACGTGCCCAGCGGCAGCCGCGCCAACCGTAATGCCATCCGGCCAGGTGCCAGGCTTGTTGGTGCCGTAGAGCACGGCCTGGTCAACTGCGATGCCGAACGCCTCTATCAGGCGCGGCTTGACCTCGCCCCAGATGTCGTACTCTGTGTCGTCGAGCACGTTGTCCGGGATGGGCACGATGACCGCGAGTTCCTCAGCGTAGATGCTCTTTTTGTCCCAAGCCATTTTGGTGGTCTGCTTGAGGCCCGTATCGCCGTTGACGAAATACGCCTGCGCCAGTGCGCTCAGGATGGGCTGCGTACGCTGCGCCGCCGTCATATCGGGCAGTCGCCGTGCCAGTCCCATGATTGCCGACTGCTGCGGCATAGACTGGAGAATCTCCTTGGCTGTTTCAACCGGGATCAGACTATCCGCATCGCTGCGGGAGATCATTGGCATTGATTACACGCTCCTAAAATGAATTGACCGGGCTTAGCCCCGGCCTGCCGCCTTCCGAATGAAGGCATTCATGTCTGTTTTACTATTGGGCGCTCCGCCCGGATTGGTCCCGGCCCCCACGCTACCACCCTTGCCTTCAGCCCTCTTGATCCAGGGTTTTGTCTTGACCAGGGCTTCCAGAGCCTCCTTGACGCCTGTTACCTTGCCGCTCTTGAGCTCTACACTGTCGCGGTCGATGAGCGCATACGCCGCATCTCCGTCCACGAGTCCCATGTCTGCAGCTATGGACTTGACTTCGGCGCGTATAAACATCTCGTTTGCGGCTTCCAGCGTCTTGGTAGCATTGGCCTCTGCCTCTTCCTTGGCAGCCTTCAACTTTTCGGTCTCGGTCATCGTTGCTTTTTTGCGCTCATCTTCCAGGGCTTTCTCTTTTTCCTTGGCTGCCCTAGCCAGGCGCTTCTCGACGATAGAGTCAACTTCGGCCTGGGTGAACGTCTTACCGGCATCTCCCGCCGTGGGTGTATCCGTGTTGACCTGCACGTCAGGGGTTTGTTCGGTCTTCTCGCTCTTAGTATCCGTGTCTGCCATGTCTACCTCCCGTTTTAGGCCCGTCGGCCATAACCGGCTATAGCCCGCCGTGGGCATCAAAAAAACGCGCCCATAATAGGCGCGCCGGGGAATACGTGATGTATGAAGTCTACTCAGTCACGCGAAAGGGTTCATCCTCTGCGCCATCGCGCAGGCTCTCGGGCAGTGGCAGCGCTATCGTGATAGCAGCGGCAAGTGCATCGGTTACAAGCTCCCACTCGCGGTGCATTATATCGTTGGCCGTCGTCTGCAATTCAGTGCCCGCATTCGATAGCAGTAACTGCGCCGTCCGATACATCCCATAGGTATGTAGGTGTATCATCTCATGCGCTGCCAGCTCGTTAATGTCCTCGGCAGGCGTGCTACATATGCCCTCAGTGAGCTCCAATAATGCGGAGCAGCGTTGCCGGTTGGGAGTTACCTGCGCGACTGTGTCGTCATCGAGTGCATCCTTCCAGAGCACGCGGACCTTCCAGCGTTCGAGTCCAAGGCGTTGTCGCCACTCCGCGATGGCCTGTTCTATCTGCTCATGTGTGTATGCCATGGCTCACCTCAATACCAGATCACTGCTGGTATCGCCCGAAACGCCGGTGATCTTCCCGCACAGCACCACGCGATAGGGTTTTGGCTCATCATCAGTCGCTTCATCCTCTTCGCCGTCTTGCGCCGTGGCAAATAGCACTCTGCACAGCGCATGGACGAGATGGTCATCCTGCTTATCACCAGCTAGATGTGCATATAGATGCACCAGCGCATGGTTGATGTTGTCGTTGATATCGAGCTTGCGCCAGTTATCTGCGCCATACTTCGCGGCCCCGCGTCCTGCAATCTCGGCAAGCCGCAGCATCGCCTTGGCATCGAGCAGGTCAAAGCGATATGGACTGTAACTCTGCTTGCCGCCCTTTTCATTGACAGTCGGCGGCGCGTCCGGCCCCACGCCGGGAATCACAGTATCGGTCATGCACTCCTCCTAATCGCCGTCCTCACAGACGGTTTGTAGTCGCACTCGATGCGTAGCCAATCATGCAACTCGCGCCATGACTCGTAGCGGTCATGCCAATGCGTCTCAATCTCCCGCCACGCCGCCTGCTTCCACCTGCGCCGCATATGCGCATGTCTGGTCTCGGCGCACCACTCGCACGTGCAGCGGTATCGGTAACTGTGTCTCGCCAACTTGCCGGGCTTGTCTACCCATGGCACTCGTGGCATCCTTCGCCTGATCATGCGCTCCCGCTGATATCTTGTGTATGCTCTGCCTCGTAGGCGCATCGCTGCACCTCCTACCGCAATCCTGGCATTTTCACGTCCTGCCCTGCATCCCTCGCCGCGTAGTAGGCCCTGTTCTCCTTCGCCGACTGTTCCTTCCATGCTCGCTGCTCTCGCCCAAGTGACTGCTGTTGGCTGCGCGTCTCCCGCAGTTTCTCGCGGGCAGCCTTGTATTCATCGCTATCCTTGGGCAACACAGCAACCTTTTCTTCCAAGCGCTTGCGATCACGTCTGAGCGTGTTCTGCTGTTGTGAGCGCTCATACGCCGCTTTGTCGGCATCGCTCCGCTTGTCCTCGAATGGCGCGTTGCTCCTAGCCCGACGAGCTTCGGCGTCCTTGTCAAAGTTGGGAATATACGCGGCCACAGCGTGTATACAGTTTGGGTGAATATTGTTGTATCCGTCTGCAAAGCCCGGAACCTGATCTAGCCTCGGATACCCTGGTGTCTTGCCCTCGATGCTGTATACGCGCCCCTCATACATGGCGCAGATCTCGCACGGCGAGCGATGCTCTGTCATCTGCACCAGGTCATGCCCAAACCCTTTAAGTTGCATCATCGTGCCCGTATTGGCCGCCTCTGCAGTGGTGGTGCGCGTGACCATCTCAGCGTAGGTGTCGAGTCGCCACTGACGACCTGAGCCGTCCTTAATCGCCGTCAGGCCCTCGTCAACGAAGGTGTTGACCAAGTCGGCCTTCATGTCGCGTAGTGTCTCGCCTGTCGCAAACTTCTGCGCCGTAGCCTCCAGCGTCGCCGTTCTCACCTGGTCCTCAATGCGCCGTCCGACAAACGCCGTGGCATCCTTGAGTTGATTGGCCATGTTCTGTGCGATAGCCTCGACAGCGGCCTGGTGCACCTGCGCAAAACCCTGAGGCAACGGAGGCGGTACGAGATCATTCATCGTCCACGGCAATGCGGCAGCGTCAACACCGTATTTATACATCTTGGGAATTTGGGTCTTAACCCATGCCTCAGTCGTCTTGTCGAGCTGCCCGAGGGTCGACCGCACATCGCCAATGAGTGCCCGCTGGTATCGTGTGCTCTTGCACGCTAGCTCCTTTTGGGCGATACTTTCAAGCAGTCGCATGTAGGCATTGCGGTAGATTTGGATCAGGGCTGTTGCTGCGTCCATAGGATCACCTCTTCTGTCGCTGCAGCCCGTCGAACGCCATGGCCGCAAACACGAAGCCCAATAGCGTGTTCAGGAGCCAGCTCCAGCCGCCATCCGCAGTGACGCCAGCACGGGAAGCAGCCTCCCAACACCCGAGCGCTATCCACAAGCAGAATACCCTGCCCACGCCCTCACACCGCCATCCTTAACGCAGTCCAGACCCACCATACCGACGCGCAGGCCATAAGGAATACGAGCCCTGCCGCTGCTCGCGATACGCCATCATCGCCGATGAAGGCCCGTATGAAGAGGCTTAATGCCGTAATGATGGCAGCGGCAAAGTGAATCCAGCCCCAAACCTTGAATAGCGTCATGCTCATACCCCCTCAGTGTTTGGATGCGGCCTATCCCTCGATCTTCATGCCGAAGTTGTCACGCAGGCGAAGAATGACCTTGTCAACCACTTTGTCTATGCAAGTGCAATCTTCCAAACACGACTGGCCCCACTTCTTGGTAGGCCATCGACCGCCGCAACCGGAGCGCACGGGGAATGCCTGCTCCATCCCTGCCATTTCTAGGCAGCCGGCAGAGCAATAGACGCCACTCACGCCGCAGCAGCTGTGATGTCTCAGCGGCCTACCGCAATAATCACATTTGCCATAGACGCCATCTTCTACGGCCTCGGTTTTGGCATGCGCCTCGCAGTCAGGCTCCTCCAGCTGTGCCGCCAATGCCAGCTCGTCAGCCATGGCCCCCAAGTGCTTGCTGATGATCCGCGCCTTTCGTGCGAGTTTGTCTGTGTCTGCCGTTAGCTCGATATGCAGGTCACCCATCTTCATGCTCATTCCTCCTCCCGGCTATGCCGGTTTATTGGTCTCCTGCGGTAGCCCTAGCCCCTCGAATATCCCGCCCAGGTTTGTCATGCTCGGCCCCGGAGGCGCAATCTGCATCTGGTCTGCTGCTATCCGGTCAAGCTCGGCCTCCAACTCCTCGCCTTCCAGCCCGTCCAAATGCTGTATGGCTCGCTCAGTGCTAATCAGCCCCGCGCCCTTGCGTGTGGACATTATGTTGGCCTGCTCCATCTCGTCATCCGGCAGGCCGTCCTGCCATGTGATGTGCACGTTGTCGAGCATTACTGCTCCTGGCATGCCCTGAGCGACCTCAAGCGCCGCGCATAGGCCGATTGCCTTGCATAGCGCCGGGTCAAAGCGCATGCGCATGCGGTTAACTTTGGCGAGTGGTGCCATCATCAGACGTCTCAGCGCCGAGCCACTCTCAGCCATGCCTGCTTTGATGTTGCCGAAGGCCGCGGCGGAAGTCTCGGATAGAGTGTAAAGCTGATCTAGTAATACATTGAACTGCTCAAACGCCGCACTCAGCTCGCCGCCCCACGTGACATACTGAGGCACCGCGCCTGCTGCATTAGCGCCTAATGGTATTGGGAAATACTTGCTCCCGCCCTGCAGTTTATACTCGTGCGTATCGGGATCAAACTCCAGCATGCTCTCAGGCCCTGCGAGGCTCGGTTCGGCATTCTTGTCGAGTATGCGGCTGATCTGCGCTATGCGCACTTCCAATTCACAGATGATGGAGTCGATGTCTGAGTAGTCGTCAATCCCGAACGGGTCATTCGACGTCTGCAGGTTGGGCGCCGGGATCACCAGGAACTCTCCGAGACCATGTTTCACCACTGCTGGGTTCGGCCCCGTAGCGCTCTCCAGCAGTCGCCCGATCCGGTCATTGATCACCTCATAGCGGTAGGTCATGATCCGGTCGGTATAATGGACCTCGGCGGTCAGAGTCCCTCGCCTGCTCTCGACCACAGTTGTCCACGCCAATACATGAGCTAGAACTTCATTGATGTTGTCCGGGTTGAACACTGGAAACCACAATTCCGGTGGCTGCGCCTCGATGTAAGCCCTGCGTTTGTCGCCGTCATACCTGATCTTGAATAGCCCCGTGCCCATAGCCGACGTGTCTAGGGCCACCTTGTAGCCCACATTCATCAGGTCGTTGTCCTTGATGATGCGTTTACACGCCGCCTGCTCCGCCGACTCGCGCTCACCAGCCGTGATCGTAGGCGGCTCACCGAATAGCAAGTCGGCCCATAGCGTGGATAGGCGCTTGAACCAGTTCAACACCAGTTCCAGGCTCCTCTGATCGTCGCGCTTGAGCCGATTCCAGTTCTCGGTGAACACCTCAGCATGGTCGCCTTTGAAGAGCTTGCGGTTTTCGTCATACAACTTCAGCCTCGCCGTTTCGCTCTTGGGCGGCCATGGCTTGCCTCTATCGAGCCAGTTCATATCAGTCAGCTTGTCAGCCATCTCTTCACCCCAGCGTTGAACCCATTCTTGCGGGCCATATGGTGCGTATTACGTACCTCAATGCGTCTGCCGCATGGTCGTTAACCTTAACCGGCCTGTCCTCACCCTTCGCCTGTGCTTTGGCGTCCCACACGTAACCTGATAGCTCCTTGCGCAGATTCTTACAATTCTCGTGCACAAACAACACGTCCCGGCTCATGTGGCTGGACACGTCTCGTATGCCGTCGAGCACGGAGTTGTCGGCGTGTCGGATAGGCCCGATGCCCTGCCGTCTGCACTCGGCGATGAATGACGCCGCCGAAGGGTCAATAACTATGGCCTGGACGCCTTTGCCTGCAATAAACTCCTTCAAATCCTTGGCGTATTCTGAGTCCGTTTTCTGCCTGCCGGTCCTGCGCGAGTCATAGTAATACTCAGCCGGCACATAGATTTGGGCACCCGATTGACCGGCCAGCACAAACGCGGTGGGGTTGGCTGTCCCATAGTCCACGCCCACAGCCATACGGGTGAACTTATCCGGCATGTCACGGAAGAGGCGCTTATCCTCATCCCACATGTCGTAGACTGCGCCCTCGGCCATCACCCATAAGCCGGATATAAAGCGCTTATACCATAGCCCGGTATACTCGCGCTTCAGGCTCTCTACAAACTCCCGCGAGAGGTTCGGGTTGTCCTCTAACTCGAAATGCCAGGATCGTAGGTTGAGTTCCCCGGCACGATCCAGGTAGTCAACCTTCAGCCAATGCATGGGGCCATCGGGGTTTGTCGTGCCAAACAAAGATGCCCCTTCCACACTCAAGCGCGAAAGAAGCATCCTGAAGAAGCTTTCGGGCCACAGGGTCAGCTCATCGCCGTATGCCCCGGCAAGAGTCACACCCCGGATCTTGCTTTCCGACCGCTCGTCGTTTGCTCCTGCGATGTATACCCGCCGATCGAACAGTCGAGCTTCGCCGCTGCCCATGTTACAGCGGAAGTTACCACGGCCTACGATGCTCTCTATAGGGTCCAGTATGTTGCGCTTCAGTGTCCGCTCGGTCTTGCCGGTCATGAGCAGGTCGCCCGGTGGCCCTGCCTTGACATACTCCAGCCAACGCACCAGCGAGCAGATGGTTTTCGATGATCTGACAGCGCCTTCCCAGATGTTCAGCCTGGCTGTAGACTCCGCGATGCTCGTTAGGCCCTGTCGCGAGAACCCACCCCACGTGAATCTCTTAGTCGCCCTTGCCAAGTTGCTCCCTGCTCTCTCGTATGGCAGCGGCTAGATCGTCGAGCGTGTTGACATTATTAGGCTGCGCGTCGCGCCATTTCTCAGGCTGCCTGTTCTTGAGCCAAAAGATTTGGGCTGTCACGTCCGGCAGGATCTGCTTCACAGTGGTTTTCTTTCGCGTCACTTGACCGCGCTTGTCCCTGACCTCTTCGGTTTCGGTGATCTCATACCCCAACGCCCTCTTAAAGAGGCTTGTCTCGACCTTGCTGTCAGATTCGGCCTTGCTCTCTTTTAGGGCGGCTAAAAACTCGGGGTAGCGCTTCTTCCAGTTCGTCACCGTAGCTTTACAGATGCTTAGTGACTCAGCTATCTCGTCTTCCGTCCGTCCATCTCGTGCCAGGCATGCCGCAAGGAACGGGTGTCGCTCTGGGTCATACCGCGTGGGTCGCCCGCCCTTGCCCACTCCGATCACTCCTCCAACGGTTCTATGATTACCTTCAGTGCCATGCCCCCCATGGCTGACAGCTTCATGATCTCAATCCGGTATTGCTCCGGTATGTCCAGCTTCACCCGCGCCCCGTTCTCGTCACCTGAAAGGCTGATGGCGCTCTGTATCGGGGGAAGTGAAGCTATGAACTCGATAGCCACAGTGCGCCCTCCTCGTCAGCTCCCGCGCCTCCGCTTCGGCCTCATCTGGCGTGATCCCTTCGCGCCTGGCTACGATGCTCTGCAGCATCTCGCGGCTGATGTTGCCTGCATGAACCCGCGTATGGCACTCGGCGCACAAACACACAAGATTGCAGCAGTCATCCGGGCCTCCGCTGCCCTTGGTGATGATGTGATGCACCTCTAGCCTCATGCCTGTCCTCCCACACAGCTCGCACCATGGCTTCCTCACGGCTTCGATGGCTCGCTTGTCGCGTAGGCGCTGGGGCTTAGGCAGCATCACGCCCGCCATATCCACTTGGCGTGTCGTATGCGCTGCTCCATCGGCCCTTTAGCATTCTGTGTATGCAAGTAGGCTCCAATATGGCGAGTCGCATTGAGCAGGGCCAGCGCCACGAATACAAAGCCCGCGATGATCACGCAGATCCTGAACATTGCTGCTCCCTCCCTGGCCATTCCGACTCCTGGCCTTCCAAGCCTTCCAACCACTCAATCTCTGCCTTGACTCTCCGTATCAGTTCACGCGCCGAAGGTTCGTAGATGGACAGTAGTTCGGGTTTGCCGCCCAATTGTTCATGCAACCTCGCTAGGCTTGCCTCTGCTTCGGGCAGCAGTTCGCGCATTGCTTTGAGTTTGTACTGGTGGGTTTCCCTCGTCATCCACGAGCCATCACCACACCAGACTATCTCTCGTTCTGGATACACCTCAAGCACTCCGGGCACCTGCGCTATCCGCTGCGCATCCGTTTCATCAGCTTCGAGCGCAAGCCAATTGACTAGACCGCTACGAAACGCCACACGCCCGATCTGCTCCAGCGATTCTATTGAGTCGGCATCGTAGCGGACCATGAAACGCATTGGCGTTGGCTTAGTCGTCGAATGGGCAACCATAATAGTCTCCTCGCCGCCAATGCCGCCACGTGTGATATAGCCATTCCGCGCAATCGAGCAGCACTGCACCGATAAACATCAGCACACACACTGCGGCAAAAATCAAGCCGACCGTGATCTGGCCATTCGCACACATGCGTTCTATCTCTGCCAACATCGCCGTCACTCCTTATCCCAGCATGGGCGAGGCCGGCCTTCTTGCCGCCCCGCCCAGTGCTGGTGTCGCAGCCGTCCAATTCTCTACGGGCTGTTGGCTGACGGTCCCACCACATGCCCTCCCGCCGCGACAAGCGGGGGATACCGTTGCATGGTCGGCCACCTCAGGTGACCCAGCACCCCATGTCGTACGGTATAATGGCCACCTTCAGGGCGGAACCTTTCCTCCCAGCTCCGTCAGGAGCCTGCTCCCTATTCGGGAACATTCCGTCGCGATCCCCTATTCTGGTGGCACAACTGCCAGCGGCGTGTCGGCGCTCACGCACTGGAAAACTGGTTGCGCGAGGAGGGATCGAACCTCCGGCCGGTCGGATATCAGCCGACTGCTCTGCCGCTGAGCTATCGCGCAATACTGGTTGCAGGGACGGGAATCTAACCCGTATCGCGAGGTCATGGGCCTCGTGAGTTGCCGTTACTCTACCCTGCGACAAACTGGTCTGAGCGGCACGATTTGAACGTGCAACCCCCTACTCCCAAGGCAGGTGCGCTAGCCAAGTTGCGCTACACTCAGGCAAAACTGGTGGACGCGCCGAGAGTCGAATTCGGCTCCGGTGCCGTGCGCTTCGGCTTTCGGCTCCGTCGAAACCATACCGCGCCCGAAATTTATAGGCCCGGCCACACAATCTAGGCGTGGTCGTCACAAGGACGTTTTTCCCGGGCCTTACACATGGGCGTAAATTGCCCCTCATATATGGCTCCGAAGGCGCATTTTATAACCTGTTTTGGGCTACTGCTGAAAGTTTTTTCCCAATTTTCTTTCTAGCGGCTCCTAAATGCTTGTGAATCATCACTTGGGATATACCCAACTTCTGAGCCGTCTGCTCCTGCGTAAGCCCTCGATACTCACACCAAATCAATGCCTTGCGCTGCTTATCGGTGAGACTGCTTTTGATGCAACTGCGCAATGCCCGCTTCAGTCCTCGTATGTAGTCTGAATTATCAGTCGCCTCCATCAGCAGATATGCCTCATAGCTTGCGTTGGCGTGCTTCGATGCCTTCATGCGCCTAATGCATGTGTAGGCATCATCGCAGTTGTCTCCGGCGTAATAACCCTCCACCGTACGTTTGGCACGGGTCATGTCGTCTAGCATGTCACGGAGGATCACAATCTGCCCAGCAAGTTTTGCGCCTTCAACGGCAGTGTCCTCACACTCTGCAAGCTGCTTTTCTCTAACCGCAATCATTTTCCGAATACCCTTGATGGTGGCGGTATACTGCTCTGGCATGTCGCCAATGAACTGCTCCTTGGATTGAAACTCCATAATTCTTGCCCCTTTCGCAAATAAAAAAGGCCAGAACAACTCCCTCGAAAGGGATTGCTCTGGCCTCCGGTTGTCCGGTCAGCTCAGGACACTATGTAGTTGTATCTCGCCTTACGAGTCGCTGTCTGATATTGGAGTCTTGCGTATTACCAGCTCAACATGCACTTTACAGACATGGACTCGTATCATGCCGCCCCTCCTTTGGGGGGTATTTTGAACTTCTCTTTTATGTCTCCGCCGACCGGCCACCCATCCTGAATCTCGAAAGTGAGCGTCGCGTACCTAGCCGCCCTGGCACGGTGGTATTTTTCCAGGACGGCCATGTCGTCTGCACTCACCTCGATCATTCGTCGGTCGGCCTCCATAGGTCCCTCCCCTAACTCAGCGCTCCATGTCCCTCGTGCCTGCGGCGGTCGTCCATTAACTCTGCCATCGCCCTATACGTTAATCGCCCCGGCTCTTGTGTAGGCAGAGCCGGCACCCGGAAACACAATCTACCCAGGTCTACCTTCAACTCGGGATTCTGCCGGACGAACTCATCAAACTGCTTGCGCAGACTGCGATCCGCTCCATGCAGCACAATCGAAGCCCCGCCATTGAAATGCGTCTCCCCGTTTTCCTCCTGCGCTCCGCCAAAACAGATAGTGGCCTCATGAATGTTGAACTCGCCGCTGCCAATCTGCTTGGCCAGATGTTCCAAGTATCCGGCCACCGGCGACCAGTCAACGGGAGTCTGCAGGCTGGCATGCACCATCGCCTCTAGCCGCTCTCGCGTTGTCATCATCCCGCCTCCCCGCCCTTGAACTTGTCCTGCGCCTGCTTGAAGATGGCCTCCACATTGATCTGCCCGCTTTCGCCTCGCGCTGTCGCAGCCATAGCCTCCATGCTCTGTATCATGCTGTTTATCACCAGCGGAAGTAGCTCGGCTCGCTCATCTCTCGGAATTCCATCCAGCATCTCTTTGTTATCGCGCATGGCTGCGCCAATATATCCAGCGCAAGTTTCTATGACGGTTAAAGCGACACGAGCCTGCATAAGCTTAGTGCACAGTTCCTCAACGGCGCTCATTACCCCACCTCCCGAATCTCTATCTCAACCCTCGGATCGCCATACTGTTTGATAGCCTCTAGCTGCACGATCTGCCCGTCATCCTGCCATATCATGCCGTTCAACGCATCCATCACGGTCTTGCAGTAATTGTCGATATCCGGCCTCACGCTCGGATATTCTCGCTTGCCCTTTTTCGGTCTTGGCAGGTAAAATGTCATTGCGACGGCTAATGGGCCTCGTAGTGGGGATGGCGGACGGTGCTGGGCTGCAATCCATTGCACCGTCTCCTCCCACTCTTTCGTTCGCTCGGGCGTGTAGCTGTGTGTCCTGCTGCCCCGGGTGACTGTCCTCGCTCTCGCCTTGGGCACTGGAGTGCCGGGAACTACGATACGCACTCGCTCACCCTCCACACGAATACCGGCTTGCCCTGTCTGTGCATCTCTAGGATCATGTTCGCCGTGCCCTTGCTCTCGCCGTCCCACCCAGCTAAGAGCGCGTCCGCGTATTCTGCCATCTCGCGATTACGAATAGGGCCTGCCGCCTTGCCGTGCTTGTCCCAGTCGGCAGGAAAACGCTTGATGGGAATGTCGTTTTCTCGTGCCCATTCTTCACCCGCTAAGTCAACATTGCCCGACGCGCCGCTGACCAGTTCGGTGACATCATACGCCAACTCGAATTCGCATATTGCACAGCAAACTTCATCGGCGGCATCTGCTGCGTTACGAGTGCCTGCGATGATGAGCTTCATTCCCCTGCCTCCTCCCGCTCGCTCAGCACGGCTGTCACTTCGGCAGGCCCCAAATCCCCGGCCGGGCCACAGAATATCGCGTCTGTACCGTCGCCTTTCCGCGCACCAAACGGAAGCTCTTTCCGCTCGTACCCCGCCTGCACCCGCCTGCTCCACACGGCACACGCTAGCTGTCGGTTGCTACACGTTCTAGTGCTCGCACCGCATACCGTGCAGCACACTGTGTGGAGCATCACCCCACTGCGCTCCTCTGTACGGGCAGAGAGGTATTGGGCCTTGCCGCCGCAGAAGGGGCAGGGTTTCAGCTCACTCATCACCATCCACCTCCCAATTTCTACTCCTCGTCGAATCCGAGCATCGCCCGGAGCGCTCTGGCAGCGGGATGCGCCAGACAGTCGGCCCCGTAGCAGGTGGCGCACCCAATTAACGTCCTCGGAGCTCCGGGTTGTTCTATCGGGCAGCCAGTCTCCTCCATAAAATCCTCTAACTCAGGTATGAGGTCATATATACGCCTGAGCTTGATGTCAGCTTTAAGCTCATTCACCGCTCTTCTCTCCCTCCCTCGGCTCTAGCTCCATCAACCTGCGCTCTAGCTCCGTGTTTTGCGCCTCCCACGCAGTATCCTCCGCAGCAGCCCACGCAACATCCCACGCAGCAGCCCACGCAGCATTCCCGGGCGAGGCTGTTACAGCAGCCCACGCAACAGCCCACGCAACAGCCTCCGTACCGTCCCACACAGCAGCTTTCGCAGCAGCAACCGCAGCCTTCCGCGCAGCATCCAGCGCTGCGTTGCTCGTCTCGCCGCGTAGCCACGCACGTTTTGCTTCTATCGCCGCCCAACTGCGGGGGTCAGGTTCGCATCCAGCGGCACGCTCCCGTTCCAGCGCCTGTTCCGCGCACCAACAAGCGAACTCATGCAGAGTGCGCGTGGCATCCGCCATCCATAGCACAGTGCGCTCTGAGGCGCAGAGTCTGTCGCCGTCCAGAATCTCACCGCCAAGCCCCACGCGGCAGACTATCGAGCCGGGCGCGAAAGCGAGCGCATCCAGCGGCCGTATGCTTGCGTGTAACCCGTGCTCGCACATCTTCAGCGGCGGTTCGACTCGTAATGTCTGTCCCGTCTCCACCAGTGTGTGCGGCGGAAACTGCAGTCTATGGTCATCATGCAGAAAATGCCATGCCAGGATGCCCGTTTCAGTCTCGGTCATCGCTCGATGCCTCCCCGTAATACATCCCCAGCGCACGCAGGGCCTCATGACGCTCACAACCGTCTTGCAGTTCGCACTCTCCGCAATCCTCTAGGCGCTCAGCCAGTCCGCCATAGCACTCGTCCGGCATGCACGCTTCCAGCACCTCCGCCATCTCCCCGACCAGTGCGATCAGGCGGGGCACGTCGGGGTGGGAGACAAGATTCTCCATAGAAGCCTGCGACAACGGGAATACGTTTGGCGCATGTTTCCAAGGGGCAGTCGTAACCTCATACATCGACCTGCCTCTTTCGTCTCTTGTTGTCGTTACCCACCACGGTCCTCGCGCCTTGTCGGCCCGGTCTCGAATCTCCTGTAGCCATCCAGGTAGGTCAGTCATTGGCGTTCACCTCCATAATCGTCTCTCACGGCCCATCCCATTCGGGCAGGTTGTCGTATTTCTCCTGGGTCATCTCGCGGACTTTGATTGTGATCTCGTCGCCGACCTCTGAGTCCTCCAGGTCTGCCTCAAGCAGTTGCATAAGAAACGCTAAGTTCTCCGTGCACAACGTGCTCGCGCCCGGAAATAGCTCCACTTTCCACACCTTCACTATTCCGTCCCCTCCGGATACTCGTCCCACTCGCGCCCATCGAGCAGGCGACCAGACAGTGCCGCGCCGACGCGGTAACTGTATGACCCATCGGGCCACCTATGCGACTTAACCCCTGCGCACTGGCTGCACCGGTCGCGGTAGTCGGCGTCCACGATCCAATAGCAACCACCCTCACAGGCATGGCTGTCAGTGCAGCCGCACACCGGGCACGTCGTCTCGCCCGACATGATCTCGTCAAAGGTGTCGCGCTCAGGAGCCCACTGCCCCCAGCTCTTAAAATGGAAGGGCACACGTGCCGCCAGGCACTGGCCGCGCAGACTGCGAACCCAGTCGGGGTGCATGGGTCGGGCGTTGGTGCCCGTTTCGCCGCCGCAAATTACCCAGTCCAGACCTCGCCTTCCAAAAACGCAGGCAGAAGGTGTGCAACTCAGAATTCCCGGGCGCGATGAAGGATCACGAGTTTCCGCCAAAGGATTTTCGGGTCTGGTGCAGCCGCCGTTATAGTGATCGCAATCAGTAAATGGCGGTAGCCAGGATGAAAGATCCACCGGTCCCAGCATCGGTTCCACGCTGACGAACCTCGCCGCCGCAGGTGTTTGAAGGAGGAGTGGTATCCGCTCATCGGCTCTGGCCTGATTCTCGGCGGTCACACCTGCCCAACAATTCGACAGCGGCCAACTGATAGGAGGAGTAATGTAGGACACCTCACCGTGAGAATGGCCATTGCCATGCCTAATCCGGTCCTGCCAATTGTCTTGCTGTGTGCCCCACCTCAGGTTCGGCAGGGCGTTATTTGTGGGATCACCGGTCCTATGGCACGCCTGTTCGCCGGGTTGGGGAGGTCGCACGAAGGCGGTTAGGACAAGTCGATGGACCAATTCCCGGTAGCCGATACCTTCGCGGTAGAGCATAACTCGCATGTGCCCATCCTCACCCGGCATCGGAGTCATTGGTGTAGGTGTGGGCGGAAAGGGTAAAGGCCTGCCTACTCGCTCGATGTATTGGGCCTTTTCTTTGCATTTCTGACTGCAGTAGCGCCGTTTCGCATATCCCGTAGTGTTATTACCGCAGTTGACGCAAGCGCCGCTTCCATGGCGACTGAAGATGACGCCATCATTGCGAACAAGATAGTTCTCGTAACCAGGCACGGGACGTGTTTCAAGTACCATATCGGCTGTCTCACGTGCCACCCCGGTCGAGTCAATGGCTCTGGCGACTCGGAATGGCGTCGCTGAATCAGAGAGATACTCTCGCATCCTTTGCGGTCGCTTAGTGAGCACCATGAATATGTGTTGAGGACACAACGCCATCACCGCGAATACCCGGTGTATATACTCATCCGGCACATCATCGTGGAACAGATCGCCCATGCTGCATACGAAAATCCTCGCCGGTTTCCACATCCTCAGCGGCTCCTTCAGTTTGTCCTCGTGCAGCGTTACCTTGAACGGCTCGTCCGCCGGGTATCCACACCTGCCCCGAAGGCGCTGAGCCATGCGCTTGGCATAGCAATTCGCGCAGCCTTCGGAGACCGGCGTGCAGCCCGTTACTATATTCCAAGTTTTCTCAGTCCAGCTGATTGACGTCGTGTTCACCAGCTCCACCCCTCTTCGCGCCGAATCTGTGCCTGCGCCACGTCCGCCAGCATCATGCAGTAGTTCGCCACATCAACCGCCTCTTCGATGACGGCGTATAGGTTAGTCAGCCCATCGTCGGTCAGGATCGCGTCCATAGCTCCGATCAGTTCTAAGACCTCTTCTGTCATCCCACCAACTAGGTATTGGAGCGTGCAGTTCTCCCAACCGCCTCTGTAGTCGCGCGCCCTGAGTTTGCATTCCATCAGTTGCGCGAACCAAGCCACTGTTGGTCTGGGCTCTGTATCAATCGCCTCTTTGAGTTCGTTCACCAGCTCCACCCCTCCTCACCCTCGGCAACTGCCTTCTTGAGCGCAGCGAGCGCCGCCTCAGGGTTACCGCCGCGCCCCTCATACTTCGCCCACATCAGGCATGTCCCGCGTTGCCGCTTTACCATAGTAACCGCCTCCCAGCTGTCCCAACTGACGCCCATGCAGATGCCCACATCTATGGCCCGCTCAATTTCTACCACGTCCACCCCTCCTCGCCTTCAGCCACAGCCTGTTTGAGTGCTGCCAGAGCGGCCTCAGCAGAATCGCCGTGCACAAAATACTCTGGCCACCAGCTGTAAGCCCCTCTCGCGCGCCTGATCATAACGACCGCCGACCAATCACCACGCGCATTGGGGTATATACCGATGGCGCCCGATAACGCTCGTCTTGTGTCCATGGTCATGCCACCTCCTCCGGTTTCAGCCGGCACTTCATGCGCCCCTCCTGCACCGCTTCCCATTCGAGGGGTTTGAGTTTGAACTCCGCGCCCTGACTGCATACCGGTTCGCCGCGAGTGTATAGTGGGCGAAAGTTAAGGCAATCCGCACAGTTGGTAAATTTGGGCATTATGCAGCCTCCACATCTACCGTTTTGGGCTTCTCGAACACTGTGAACACCCTGACCCTATTGCCGAACCCCACCACCACCGACACCAGAGCCAACAGTCGCGCGTCCTTTGCCGGTGGACGCGGCACAATGTAGTGCAGTATCCCCACACGCCCGCCCGGCTTGATTAACCGCCACGCCTCTCGTAGCAAGTCCTTTGGTTCCGGATACTCGTACCCGTATTGCGTCGCATCCTCTGGTGTGTATGGAGGGTCGATCAGGACCGCCTCGAAGCTCTCCGCTGGCAACCCCGTGTCCCGTGCATCTGCCACCAGGCTTGGCTCCATCGCGGGATTGAGATCAACAGTATAATCGCCTCGAACTGTCCCGCTGCACATGTGGCACATTTCCCCCGGCAGTAATGCCTTCGCCCGCCACAGGAACCCGCCCGGATACGCGCCGTAGTAGTGCTGTTTGGTCCGCGCCAGAATCCATACATCTGCTAGTGGACGATATGTATAGCCAGCCATTGAACCACTCCCTTATTTCATAATTCGACCCTGCAACACAATTACGCCCACCGTTTCACACGGTTATTGGCGTGGGCTTGAGTTAGTGGTCATCGGCATGATCACGTAACTATAGTCGGGATCGCCCTGGTCGAGCACTAGCACGGGATGCCCAATGCCCGTGTAACCTATCCGCACGTCGCCCGTCATCACCCGCAGGGCATCGCGCAGGTATGACGGCCTGAGCGATACTTGCATAGTGGGATCATTTCCTTGGAAATCGCCGACGATGTTCAGCTCCTCTTTCGCATTGCCTATCTCCGGGTTCGTGGCCTCGACCAGCAGGTGGTCGTGCGTGTCCTCGTCGAGGGTGAAACGCATGGGCGCCAGTTGGTCCTCGCACATCAGCGACACTCTCTCGATTGCGCTGAGCAGGGTATCACGCTCCACCGTGATCCATGCCTGTACCTTGGCCTGGTCGGGCATGACTCGCTCCCATTCTGGGTATGCACCCTCATACAGGCGAGCGATAAACCGTGTCTCGCCTACGGTGGCCTGCACGTGCTGGTTACCCAATATGAGTCGCACAAAGGCGCCAGATATTCTCTCGATCTCGCTCAGAAACCGCGCAGGCAGAATTGTGCTCACCGACTCCTCGGTATCCATGCTTGCTCGGCGCACGGCCATGCGGAATGAATCGGTGGCCGCCATGGCCATCTTGCCGTCTGCCAACGTGGTCAGAACTCCTGCCATGACCGGCCTCGTCACATCTGTTGCTGTGGCAAACGCCACCCTGCGCACCATTGCGCAGAACTTATCGCCGGGTATGGTGAGCGACTTGCCGCTGGCCTCGGGCAGCGCAGGGTAGTCCTCCACCGCCATGGTTTGCAATGTAAATCTCGACTTGTTGGCCTTGATAATCGCGCTCGTATTCTGTGCGGTGATAACCACCTCGGGATGCGGAAGCTTTTTAGTGATGGCCTCAAATTGCTTGCCTGGGACGACTATTGCGCCCGGTTCCTCGACGGTCGCGGGTATGCGCGTCTCGATGGCCATCTCCAGATCGTATCCCGTCAGCATCAGCCCATTGCCATCTGCTGTCATCAGCATCCCGGTTACTATGGGAATATTCGCGCTATGGCTCACTGCTCGGGACACTACGCCGACCGCCTGTTGCAGCGCAATCGTGGACACCGAGAGTTTCATTACGCTATCGCCTCCATTTCATCCGCTACCGCCTCGAACGCTGCTGGTTTGGCGTGCGCGCCTTCGAGCACTAAGGCGATTACATCTTGGATACTCATGCGGTTCCCATCGGGGTGCAGCAACTCGCCAGCCTGAGCACGTTTCCATGCCGCGCCGAGTATGTACTCTATCGCTCGCAGTCTAGCCAAGTCGCGCTCACTGAGCGGCGTCCGTGGGCTGCGCGGTGCGCCTTGCGGCACCTGCACCTGCGCATCTCTCATGCTCCTTACGTGTTTCAGGACGTCCTTCATCTGGCGCCCATAACCAGCTGCGCGTAGGCACTGCAATGTGTGCAACGCACCGTGCTCCCACTCGCGGAGGATGATGGCGTCCTCCTCGTCTGCCCATTCCTTGCTGTCGCGAAAATACAAATGGTGTCTGTATGCCTTGCTCTTGATCGCCTCGTATGTGCTGTGGGTGCCTATATCGGCTAGTCGCCGCTGCACGCCAACCACGCCCTCTGCCGGGTAGTAGTCGGTGAGTATGCGCTCTGCTTCAAGATTCCAAGTCGCCGCCATGCTCGCCCTCCTCATCCGCCGCGGTCTCCTCCACAGTCCACCAGGGTCGCGTCGTGGCATACACTGCTGCCCTACATATCGCCTCTGACAACCTGTCCTCCAGAACCAGCGAGGTCAGAGCCCTCTCACACCATCGGCGGGCCAGCTGGGCATCGTCCATCGGCACGCTGAACCACTCGGGTATGCCTGCCTGTGACCATAGCGCCGGGAAAAATGTGTCGCGCGCTGCATTGTCATGGGATAGGACGAGTTTCAGAATGTCTAGCGCCTCTGCAGCGTGCTCGCAGTATAACGGCACCCCAAACAAATATGAGCTCTTATCCCGGCAAAACGGCGATCTCCCTGTCACCTTATCGCGCCATTCTATCTCCCGCCCGTATATATGCTCCGCTACTGCCGCATCCAGCTCACGCCCCGATAGACTCATGATCTCGTCGTATGTCATCGCCAAATGCCTCCCCTACTCCGTATCGCTGCTGCGCCCGCCATGTTCTCCATATGAGCTCCTGGTTGCCTATCTTGCCAGCCCGCCAGTCGCGCATCGCCTGCCGGCACTCCTCGGCGCACAGATACTCGCGTTGTTGTAGCGTCCAATTCATGCTGGCACCCGCCTTTCGAGGTTCTCGAAGCTCACAAACTCGGGATTCCACCTCAGCTCGACTGTGCCCACTGGGCCATTACGCTGCTTGGCGATGATGACCTCTGTAATGCCTTTGCGGTCTGTCTCCGGTTTGTAGTAATCCTCGCGCCAGAGGAAGAGCACCACATCTGCATCCTGCTCGATGTTGCCCGACTCGCGCAGGTGCTGGAGTTGCGGGCGCTTATCGGCGGTAGCCTCGACGGCCCTACTGAGTTGTGCGAGAACAATCACGGGAACCTTGAATTCCAGCGCCAGCCACTTGAATGCCCTCGTGTATTGGCCTATCTCCAGCTGTCTCTGATCAGGGTGAACCTCGGAGCTCAATAATTGCAAATAATCCACCACCACCAGGTCGCACCTTCCCTCTCGCTGCAGTTTGCGCACCGCCGCTTTGATGCGGACTGGACTAGGTCCGACAGGCCCAAACGTCCATGCCCTGAACTGCGATAGCTCGCCCAAAGCTTTCGACATACGCGTCCACTCGTGATCCTGAACCAAACCTTTCCGCAGTCTGTCCGCCGACACTCGCGCTACCCGGGCAATGGCCCTCTGCATCAGGCTCTCAGGAGTCATCTCCAGCGTAATGAACAACACTCCATATCCCTGTTTAGCTGCGTGTTCAGCTACGCACTGCCCGAACGCGCTCTTGCCCATGCTCGGTCGACCTCCCACTATGATCAGATCGCCTTTCTGCCAGCCCGCGGTGTAGTGATCGAGGTCAATATACCCGCTGGGTATCCCGACAATGGGATTCTTGTTCCGACACCTTTCCTCGATCTCATTGAATGCTCTAAGCAGCGAATCCGCATACGGCACCGGCCCCGTCCGCAAGTCTCGGCCTTCCAGCTCCACCGCCCCGGCCTGCAGGGTGTCCACGGCAATGAGATTGCCGTCATAGGCTTGCTCTGCTGCCTCCGCTACCGTCGCGATCACTCGCCGGAGCTTGCTCTTCTCCAAAACAATCTTGGCATAGTCCTCCCAGTGCAACCATGACGGCACCGAGTTTGCCAAGGTGCTGATGTATGACGCGCCGCCGACCTGCTCCAGCGATTCCTGTTTTCGCAGGCGCTCAGTCACGGTAATGAGGTCAATGGCCTCTCCTGCCCTACAAAGCGCCGCAATCACCTGATATACCTGTCGGTGAGCATCGTGGTACAAGTCATTTGCAGTAACTATCTCCAGCGCGCTCTCCGCTGCATCTTTGTCAAGGAGCATAGATCCTAGCAGCGCCTGTTCTGCCTCAAGGGATTGTGGAGGGACTCTATCCACTGGCTTCACCCTCCTCTCCCCAAATCTGCCTCTTCAGCGCTTCTTCCGCATCCAATCGGCGGCGGGTTTCCTCGGCATTGGGGATGTAGCGACCAACGGGAGTCGCGCTCTCAACAGGCTTGTCCGCATCCGGAATGCCGTGAACGTAGTCCTCCCATGTGTGCTTGCCCAGGAAATTAACAGCCAGTTGAATGAATTTGGGCACTTTACTCGCTGTTGCTTTGTCGTAGTTGCGAGCCGCATCAATAATCTCCGCAGGGTCTGGGGCGTTGCCTTTGTCATCGGCGGTATGGATTAGCCGCGCCCATGCGTCCTCTGCTCCTTTGCGGTTCTGCCGCTGTCGCGATGGATACGCCGCCCAAAACGTGTCGAAGTCCATCCGTTCACGGGGAGACAATAGAGGGGTACTATCTGTACATCTGTACTCTGTACCTCGTTCTGTCCTCGTTCTGTCCTCGTTCTGTCCTCGTTCTGTCCTCGTTCCCGGCTCGTTCTCGCTGGTAGGCTGCGTTTGCTGTTTTGCGCGGCTTTTCCGTTTGGCGACAGCCTCCGGTCGCGTCGAAGGGTAATCGTACTGCAATTCGCGGAAGTTGATTAATTCGATAGAGCCGTCCTCGCGCCACTGAGCCATCTCCGCGACGGCGAGCCGTTTCATCAATGGCTCCAGATCCTCGGCGCGAATGCACAACAAACTGGCGAGTCCGTCCGTGTCGGCCACATGGATAACGCCCCGCTCAGAGGACTTATTAGCCAGCACCATCATGAAGATCCAAGCCCTAAACCAGTCGCCCGGCATGCCGCGCATGGCCTGATTATCCATGATCTTGTTGTAGAGTCGGCACCACTCATAGGTCATGGCTTTTGTTCCTCTCTACGCCATTACTCGTTCTGTCCTCGTTCTGTCCTCGTTCTGTCCTCGTTCCCGGCTCGTTCCAAATTCGTGCGATTTCATGCTGCTCTCGCCGCCTTGATCTGTTCATCAATCGCCTTGATGCGGTAGATGCTGGCGTCGATAAGCGCCTGGTCAGTTAGCTCATCGAAGATGCTCATCTCGGTATCCCACTGGCGGTATAGCTCTCGTAGATGCTCTTTGAGGGTGTTCATTCATACACCTCTCCTGTGGCCTCGAACGCTGCCTCGATCTCTAGTCGCTGCCATTCTAAACGGCGCAGGGTTAGTGCGACTCTCTCTGCTATCTGCTCGGGTTTGGCCTTCGACTCGTGGTGCGTGATCTGCCCACCTGCGCCAATACCCACCAATGTTGCCAGCTTTCCCTGCTGGATGCTCACTATAGCCTCGGGGCGCACAAGGAGCTTCGGATCGCCCCGCTTGGCGATGTTTACAAACCCGTTATACATAGCGCTCACCTCTTGTTCCCGATAGCCCGTCCGGCGCGACGGGCAGTAATTGCTGCAGGGGTATTCATTCTCGCCGTGCGCCGCCGGCGGAGGGGTTATGCTCCTTTACCAGCCAGCCGCGCAAGCTCGACGTTGCGTAGCCGGATCTCATGGTTATCGGCCTCAAGAACACGGATCATCTCTTTGGCGACCTCCAGCTCAATCCTGAGGTCCTCCGGCTCATTACGAGCTGTCACCAACCGTTCTAGCGCCTCTGCAGCCCGCACCTGCGCTTGGGCAGCCTCGACGTGGATGCACTCATTGGTGTCGGGGTTGTAGTGGGCGCAGCATTCGGTAGAACACGGTTTGCAGTCTGGGCTATGCGGACAATACAGGTCCCTGCCATGCTCAGTCCATGCTTCACTCCTGCGCGTTGCTAGATTCTTCATCACTATTCCTCCTCTGGCTCGGGAATGGTCTCGGGCTCCTTTATACCGTCAAACTCCACCGGCTCTTCCGGTCCCAACCCGTGTGTAGCCTTTATGAGCGCTATCATCCGCTCAGCAGCGGCGATCTGCCGCTTGCGCCGCCGGTGCGGGGTTAGCTGCCTGCCAGGAACTGCTTCACAGCATTGAGTAGGTCGCCCGGATCGATCAGGGGGTCATGCTCCGCCTTGTGCGCAACATCTCGCAGCCTCTCGATGGCTTCCTTCACGAACTCTAGAATGTCGGACAGATTCTCATCGCCCCACACGGTGCACTCTAGCGCCGTATCCAGCACGCCAATCATGTCCGTGCGAATGATGGATACCTCCTCGCTAGCCTCGATATAGCCTTCCTCGACGGCCCATTCGCGGACTTCCTCAGCGGTGCCGCCTATCATCCATCCCACTGCGTCGTCAGGCCGTTTCTTGTGCACAATGCGCCAAAACGCCTCGGGCGCGGTCTCCTCGCGGGCCTTCACGCAGTCCTCACAATCAACCTGGCGATAGCACTCCGAGGCATCGCCAGCCGGGCAACTAGAACGGCACGGCATCATAGCCCTCCTGCGGCGCACTCTGTGCAGCCTGGCTGTTCTCGCCTGCACGAGAGAGGAAGTCCACCTGGCCGGCGATGATGGCCACTCGACTTTTGTTCTGGCCCGTCTGCTTATCCTGCCACTTCTCTACCTGCAAGCGGGCTGTTATGCCCACCTGGCAGCCCTTCTTCATGTACTGCGCCGTTGTTTCAGCCACCTTGCCGAAGCAGGTGATCTCAAACCAATCAGTGGTCTTGGCCTCGTCGTTGCGGTTTACGGCCAAACTGAATCGCGCCACGCTCATACCGCTTTGTGTGGCTCTCATTTCCGGGTCGGCTCCCAGCCGACCGATTAGGCATACCTGGTTCATGCTGCACCTCCTAGCCTAGCGGCAACTGGCCGCACTGATCGCCGAATGTGTCATCCGCAGGTGGCTCTAGCTGCTCGTCGCTCCAACTGTCATCGACGGGCTCGGCAGGGGCTGGCTGCGCCTGGTGCCCCTCGATCCATGCGCAAGTCTCGTCATACTGCTCGCGGGTCAGTGCCTTGGTGCTCTCTACGCCAAACTGCATGCTGATGTAACCTTTGATCTCCTCGTTGGTCACGTGAACGCCATTGGCCATGGCGAAGAGTCGCTTGAGCTGTGCTTCGCTAGGCCCGCTTGCCTGCGCAGGCTGTGGGGCCTGTCCCTGTAGTAGCGTCTGTGCCGCGAGTTTGACTTGCTCATCCTGCGCCTTGTCGGCGAGCCACTGCACGTAGCCGCTATCCTTGGCCCATGTATCGCTCAGGCTCTGCCCCTTGTATTTGCCGAAGGGCAGCACGAGTTCTCCGGGATTTCCGGATAACTGAGACGCGGATTGTGCCGTAGGTTTGGGCGCTGTTTGCGCTGTGGGTTGTGGGGTGGGCTGTGTTTCGGCGGCAGGCTTGCTCTGTAAGTCGATGATTTCGCCATCATCGGACACCTGCACCCGCTGCGCACCGGGGATGGAATCCACTTCGGATTCATCGGTAAAGCCCAGACCGCATATAGAGAGCGTCACTCGCCGCTTGCTCTTGGTCTCCGCTTTCATAAAAGCGTTGGCCAGGGCCTCGCCGCGCAGTCCAGCCAAAGGCACCGCGCCTATGGCCTCGTCTGTGCGTCTGTCGGGTGTAGTCGCCCGTGCAGTCACCACGTAAACGTCATCGACCTTCTCACGCGCCGTGATAGTGATGCTGATCTTGTCGCGCCTGCGCAGCTGGTCGGCAGCATCGCGGCGAGCATAGAGCGTCATCTTCCCTTGCAGAGTGATGTAGTCGAAGGGCCGCGTCGCCGGATTAAGCCCCAGCGATTCGCACACTTGCAAGTAGTAGCTGACACGCTCTGCTGCGCTGAGCTTGGACAGATCGCCCACCATCAACACCCGCTCCATCACAGCGGCGGTATCAGTGCGGGCCAGCTCTGTTCCCACTCGCTACACCTCCTCGGTCGTGACAACAAGCTTGGGTCCCCGCCCGATGACGGTCACACCCTCGACGATCTCGCCGGTGTCCCGGAGCACGATCCGGTTTCCGGTTACATCCACGACCTTCTTGAGGTCGGCCCACTTGGGCCTCTCGGTGACCTCAACATACTGGGTTCTGTCGTTGACCTTGAGATAACCCAACAGCGCCACGTCGTCACGCTGGAATTCGGGTTGCTGCTGCCTGATTGCGAATGTGCCCGCGGGTGTCTTGAATGACTTGATCCGCGGTTCAACCTCGTGCAACGGCAGGTAGAACTCTGCGAGCTTACCTGTGAAAAAGTCCTCCTCACGCTGGAGCTTCGCGCGCTCGGCCTCGATCAGCATGTTCTGCCGCTCGACGAACGCCTGTGCCCGCCGGATCTCCACATCAGCAACAATCTTGAACTCGTTGAACCGCTTGCGGTGCTGTGCGAGCTTGCGCATGCACCATGTAGCCGACTCGACGCCGTCAACCGTGAACGCCGCTCTCCGCGTCTCGACCTGCTCCCGCTCATCCTCCGGCGTATCCTCTGCTGGAGCATCGGGAATGTCAGGTCCATCGAGCAAATCGGCAGAGAACTGGGGAATATCCAACTCCTGCATACTCATGCACTATGCCTCCCCTCGCTGCGGCCTATCGCCCACCCGAACAACACGTATAACGTGATTGTGAACGCCGCTAGGATCAATGTGATCAGCTCATACATGCCTGTCCCTCCATTGCGTGTCGGGCCACGCCGTGATACCCTGGAGGCGTGGCCCGGTCTTGCGAGCCTACGCCACTGCCGCCACAGGTGCATCTGTCGGCGGCTTTTCCATGCGCTGCTCCAGGTCAGCAGCGGCGAATCGTAGCTGATCGGCGATCTGCCATGCCTGCGCCGCGCTAAGATAGAGCGATGCCCCGTCGATGTCGAGGCTGATGAATGGTGCCATACCTGGGTAATCCGGGATCGGCATGATCACTGTCGCCCTAGCCAGCTTCGCATCGGACGACACGTAGAATGTCGTCTTCACTGCCTGTCCCTCCTCTCGCCGTGTATCTCACGGCTCATCTCCTGTAGATTTAGCGCTATCGCTGTGAGTGCGAGCGTCAGAACCGCCATCATCATGACTGTCAATACTCTGTGCATGTGTCCTCCTAACTCGCTCGCTGGTATCCACCGAGGACTGACACCAGCTCCATGTCACGGCTGCCGCGATCCCGGTAGATCTCCACGACTGCTCCAGGCGCACCCTTGAGCAGCTTGTCCGCCGCATGGATCGCCTGCTCCTCGGTGGCCCTGCGACACACGTAGCGCCGCACACAAGAGCGCTGTGATGTGATGTGCACGGTAAATGGCTTGTAGCGGATCTCCATAGCTGTCATGCCTCCTCGTCAAGCTCCAGTCTCGAACAGACAAACGTCCCGGTCTGCCCCTAACTTGCGCGCCAATTTGGCGCGATGATGGGCGTCTGCATCACGCCGAATGGTCACATCGAAAGCATCTAGCGCTCCAGATAGCAGTCCCAGCGCATGGGCCAGGTCTGACACCACCTGCCCCGTCGCACGCACTAACTCCAGCCTGTCTCGCTGCAAGAACGCGGCTTCGAGTTTGGGCAGAGCTTCCTCCGCCTCGTGAATCTCCTCCCTCACGATCCATCCGGCTTCGCCTGGTCCCAAAACGGTCTGTGACACCGGAACTCGCTGCACCGGGACAATGACGGCCATCATGCCGTCCACCTCCACAGTGATCGGACCAACGCGATGAGCCGCACGTATCCCGCGCTCCATGGTGATGGCACGGCTGCCACCCTCAATCGCGCTGACGTGCGGCTCATTTAGGACATCCATTACGGCGCACATCTGCGCCAGAGTCATTCGCGCCTGTTGCCTGCGCTCACGCAGGTCAACGGCTACAGCCATCGGTGTCTTGCGCATGATGTGATAACCTCCTTTCGCCCTCGCACGCTGTGCGCAATAGTGCTAGGCCGGTATGCTAGAGTCAATGGGCCAAAGTATGTCGTTAGGCGTTACCCCTAGTGCGCGGGCTAGTTTGTCGATCTCGACCGCAGTTGGCATCCGTTTATCGTGTTCAATAAG